>CAXGRW010000061.1:0-14284 GCA_964012125.1 uncultured Rhodopirellula sp. | reverse complement strand
ATCCTCGTGCTACGGGAAATGCAAGAACGGTCTTACGAAGACATCGCGGAAATACTTGAGATATCGATCGGCACTGTGCGTAGTCGATTAAGCAGGGCTCGCAATCAACTGAAGGTCACGCTTGAAGCGATGGAAAATGAAGAGGAAGCGATGCCGGAAGCTGATTCACCAAATTGAAGTTGTTACTCGATTCGCGGACTCAGCAGCACGTTGCGGTAGCGAACACTGGTATGGTCGCCCTGAAGGTACAAAGGACCCTCACGCATCACGTCTCCAAATAAAGCTCCGCCAGTCGCACCCACCACCGGCTGATTGTCGATGACAAGTTTTCCATTCAGGCGTACCGTCATGTGACGGTCGGCAAGTGTGAGATCGTAAGTCTGCCAGTGACCACCGGGTAAGCCAGCATTTGTGGCAGGTGCGATTCGACCAAAAATCGCTCCGGGACCACTGATCCCTTGCATTCGACTGTCTCGGTCGACAACTTGTGCTTCGTAAAGACCACGGACATAAACACCACTATTACGATGTTTGCCGATGTTGAATTCAATATGAACCTTGCAGTCACCAAACGTACGAGTGGTGCGCAGATTGCCAAATTCGCCGTAAGCGCTAAAGTCGGATTTCGGTGTTTCGTTAATCATTTCACCGCCCTCGACTCGCCAGCCATTTTGAGAATCAGTGGGTTGTAATTGCCAACCGCGGAGGTTGTCTCCATTGAACAGTTGAATCGCCTTGCCAAAGCGAACTTTGGACAGGTTTGGGCGGGGAGGCATAGGAGGGCACCTACGTCCCTGTGCAGACTCCTTATTCACATTGGATGTGACTGTGATGGTCCCGTCCTTGACGGTTGCAATGTACTTCGTTTTCTTAGACTTGCGATTGCGTGTCAGAACCAGCGAATCATCCAGTAGGGCAACTGTCCCCACTGGCTTCGCGGATCCAACACGCCACATAAGATTCGCGGCTAGTCCCTCTTTGTTATGAGTGATCTCAAGCCAGCCTCCGTATCCATCTTTGAAATCGAGGAACCATGTTCCAAGAAAAGTTGCGACTTTGTCGGACTCAGCGATTGCCTGAGGTTTACTGACTTTCGATATAAGTTGCTTTGGCTGATCGTTCATGAAAGCGATCAGGTCTCTTAGCTCTCGATCAGTCAGCGTATCAACAAGGCCCTCTGGCATCATGGAAGTATGCAGTTCTTTTCGTTCGATGATGTTTTCCGTTTTGAAAATACGCTCTCGACCAGTGTTGTCGCGGTACACTTCATTTCCGCCGCCACCGTCGCGAAGCATGATGCCGGTGAAAATGTGACCATCGTCGGTTATTAGCATTCGTGGAAAATATTGTGGGTCGACATCTCGGCTTGGTTGCAGGATCGAACGCAGTATACGGTCCGGAGATCCCGCATTTGAAACAGCAGACAAGTCAGGGCCGACAACACTTCCTCTGCCTCTGTGTCGATGACACTTTGAACATGCACCAACCTGCGAGTGATGGAAGATTCTGCGTCCGGCATCAAGGTCAGCAGGTTGCTGGATTCTTTCTAGTCGCTGTTGCCAAGCTGCTGTTTCAGCGGGGGCAGGACGCCCTTGCCCAATCATCTCAGGTTGTAGCGTTGCGGTGATCAGGTCAGCAGACTTCGGATGACGTTTGCCAATTGCTTGTAGTGCAATGCGTTGTTCCTGATTCAGTTCGCAGTAACGCAGAGAACGTACCGCCTCCTCACGAAGTTCGCGGGGCATTGACTCTGCAAGTTCGATTAAACGTGGAATGTTTTCGGTTGACGGTTGGGCCAATCCAGCGATCGCATCCGCGCGTATGGCAGGTGGGATGCTTGGGTTTTCGGCCAGATCAAACAGTAGTTTCCTTGCATCATCTGTTTGATTGGCAGCAAGGGCCCGAGTCAATTCCCGCAGAATTTCCCGGTCACCAGTGGCTGTCAGTGACAGCCAAAGCGGTTTCTTGAATTCCTTGCTTTGAGGGTTCAGCAGACGCAGTGCGTAAGCTCGTACGTGGGATGGTGCGTTTGTATCACCAATCCGAGCAATCAGCATGGCTGGGTCAGCGACACCTGCTTCTGGGTTTCCGGCTAACGTGTTGATCGTCGCCAAGGCTGCTTCGAATGATTTGTAGTCGAGTTCCGGATTTGAGGCCATTGTCTCGACTACGTCAGAGAAGTCGCTCAAGCGAGACTCCGATATCCATCGCAGTGCTTCAAACCGTATTTCGGCGTCATCTTTCCCAAGGAAATACTTGACCCATTTTGTGTTGTTTGGGTCAATTCTTCGCAGTGCCACCAGCAGTGAAAGTTGATCGTTCGTCGATAATTTGTTTGCTTCAGCGTGACTGATGGAGCCGATTCTTTTTCCAAGTGCGGTAGTTGCTGCATGCCCGAGGAAGCGATCTTCGGAGCGACAGAGTGCGAGAAGTTCTTTCATTGAAGCCGCGTGTTCGCCGTCCAGTAATTTTTTGGCGAGCGTTGCTTGCGAGGTCTTTGCACGAAGTTTCATCGGGCCTAGCCACGCTGCTGATTCTGGGTCGATTTCCATTTTCCATACACGTCCGCGTCCATGGAGTTGATACGATCCGAAAACCCAGTCGGTGAGGTAAAAAACAGTCGGTGTCACTTGCGTAATGCAGGTTGGGCGGAAATGTTTTCCACCACGAATCAACGGTGTTTGCTGAGTAGTGAAACTGGCTCCCGCATCTTTCAAAGGGTAGAAATCAACCCGGTGATCTGTCCACGATGGAACTATCAGCCCATTGCCAAGTGGTGCGATACCGCAGGGTGCTTCAGCGATGCTGTGAAGCATGGGTAGTGTCCCGCGAAGTTCGCCATCCCAGCACACAAAGGGGTGGAAGGCAGCATTTCCGTAGTGACGCTGGTAGCCGTAGTCACCACCCTGCACCACATGAAGTAGTCGGCATGGGGGCCTTGCTCCTGGATCGTTCTCTGCAGCAAAAATAGCACCGTCTGCTCGCACGCAAACACCAAATGGGTTCCAGAAACCTTTCGCAATGCGGGACAGTTTTTTTCCTTCCGGTGTGCAGCAGAAAATCCCGCCCTCTCCCGTTCCTGTGATCGTTTCTTGATCTGCTCCGTTCAGGGTCCACGACTTCCAGAAATTTTCGCCCAAGGCAAAAACCAGACGGCCATCCGGATGCCACGCCAGACCGCTTAAACCGTTGTGAGGGTAATCCGCTTCCGTTTGTAGTTGAGCGAGTACTTCGACCTCGTCTCCCGATCCATCATTATTGGAGTCTCTGACTCGAAGTATCCTGTCTCGCTCTGCCAGGTACACCCAGCCATCAGGACCGAGTTCCAGATCCATGGTGGCTGTGGTCTGATTGAAAAATACGGAACGAGTGCCGTCTGGTTGAAGCACGACGATTTCATCGTGTTCTGGACCGTCGTAGTCTTCTGGACGAAAATGTGTGTGACTGCATACCAACCAAATGTTCCCTTCTGAATCAACATCCAAGCCTGTCGGTGTGACTACGTCGGGATGCTCAGCGACTAGCGTCAGCGTGACGCCCTTTTCAACAAAAGTAAGTTCAGGGTTGAGTTCATTTGGTGGATCCGCGGCGCAGGCGGAGCTTGCCAGTGGCAGCATGAACATCAGTAAACCAATTGCAAGTCGTCTCATTGAAATCTCAAATCGTGTGTTTGTGTGCGCAACGAGTTTTCTGATGTTCCAGTGATTCCAGTTGCCATATTTCAGGCGTCGCCCCGAGCCACTGGTTATTCCGCTACACGCGGTCTTTCTGTCCCAACGCTTCCCCGGTAATTTTGTGTTTGAGATGTGACTCAATGCAGGATTCGTAGCCGTGATAGCTGTGGATGAGCCAGCAAGGAACTGACGCTGTCGTAACTCGGGATCGATAGACCGTGGCATGAGTGATTGTCTTGAAGTTGAGGCTAACGGTGAGTAAGCAGCAGGCTGTGGGATTTGTGCAGGATCGGGGCGTCAGGGGTGTGCTGTGGCGAGATGTGTTCTGCCGTGGATGGTTGATTAAATTGTAATGGATCATATTTCAATTGTTTTCAAGAGATGAAATAACGACGCATTATGTGTAGAATCACGGGAAACAATACGTTCCCCCACTCTCTTGCTGACACATCCATCATGACACGATTTAGTATTTTTCTGGCGTTGGTTTTTGTGGTCTCTGCGTTGCCCAATAACAGCTTTGGTCAGGCTACAGCCGAAGGAGAGTGGATCCAGCTTTTCAATGGGAAAAATCTGGACGGCTGGACCCCGAAAATTCGCTACCATGAACTTGGAGAAAATTACGGAAATACATTTAGGGTTGAGGACGGGTTGCTCAAAGTTGGTTATGAAAACTATGACGGCTTCGGAGAGCAATTTGGACATTTGTTCTTCAAAGACAGTTTTTCAAATTACCGGATGCGGGTTGAGTATCGATTCGTAGGAGACCAGTGCAAGGATGGCCCCGGATGGGCTTTGCGGAACAGTGGTGTGATGGTTCATGGCGAGAATCCTGAAGGTATGGCGAAAGACCAGGATTTTCCTGTCTCGATCGAAGTGCAGCTGCTGGGTGGGGACGGCAAAAATAAGCGAACCACTTCAAATCTTTGCACGCCGGGCACAAACGTGGAAATGAACGAAAAGCTCTTTAAGCCTCATTGCACGCAATCGTCATCAAAGACTTACCATGGTCCACAGTGGGTGACTGCGGAGATTGAAGTACGCGGGAATCAGGTCATCAAGCATGTGCTTGACGGTGAAGTGGTGCTTGAATACACCAAACCGCAATTGGATGATCGTGATGCACATGCGAAGAAACTTGCTGAGAAGGCTGGTACGAAAATGCTCAGTGGAGGCACCATCTCGCTTCAGTCCGAAAGTCACCCAGTGCACTTTCGCAAGGTTGAACTGATGGTGCTGGATGGTAAGTAAAGTTGGCGAGCAGGCAAACTGATGCGTAATGCGACTGTGCTGGGCTATTTGGCTGGGTGTTTTCGTCAGCAAAGATTGGCCTGCTGCTGATTGTTGCTGCCACTGGGCTCGTGCAATTGATTGCGAGAAGGTGCGTTCAACCGAGCTTGTTGCTTCTTTTAACAGACGGTCGCTTTGAGAGCGTCGTCATGGGTGGTTGGGCGTTACGGTTGTGTGCACGCATGCATGTTTGTGGAATATTGTTGGCGACCACGCGTAGGATCAAAGTATCAACTCGACTTGTGTTGGATTGCGTCGGGGCTCATCAGTACTTTTAATGCATTTTGGGGGCAAAGCTGCCATGTCGGAAGCGTTGATTAGCGTAAGCCCTATTGATGGAGAGGTCCTGTGGCAAGGAGCCATTGCTGGCGAGTCAGAAGTCGCTCAGTGCATGGGAAGTGCAGCGACGGCATTGGGGGCTTGGCGTTCCAAATCGATTGATGAACGCATCGCCATCGTAAGACGTTTTGGTGCGGAATTAATTGCGAGACGGACAGAAGTTTCGACTTTGATTAGCCGGGAAGTTGGCAAGTTGGCATGGGATGCAGACGGAGAAGTCGCGGCAGCGATTGCCAAAGTTGAAATGTCGATTCAGGCTCGTGAACAGCGAGCGTCCGATGTGCAGATTGAGGCCAGTCACCCTTCAGGAATCACGATCCAGCGAAAGATCCGATATCAGCCAGTGGGGATAGCCCTCGTGTTGGGGCCTTTTAATTTTCCACTGCATTTGCCGGGGGGGCAGATCATTCCGGCATTACTCGCGGGGAATGCTGTTGTGTTTAAACCAAGCGAGCAGGCTATGGCCGTTGCTCAGTGGATGGTCGACGCATGGTATCGCGCCGGGCTTCCTCGAGACGTCTTGCAGTTGCTGCCGGGCGCAGCACAAACGGCCAAGTTGGCGATCGACGCTCCCGAGGTATCGGCGGTTTTTCTAACTGGAGGACGCGCGGCAGGTAATGCGATTCATCGACAGTTGGCAGGCCGACCGGAAGTACTGCTTGCTTTAGAGCTGGGGGGGAATAACCCCATTGTGACCATGGATTCTGTTGATCCTGAGGTTGCTGCAAGCATTGTTTCATTCTCTGCATTTGTTTCGGCGGGGCAGCGTTGCACGTGTGCTCGTCGTGCTTTGTTTCTCAAGTCAGCAGCAGCTCAGAATCAAATCGATGCCTTGGTCAATCAAGCTCGGGGTTTGCGGAGCGGCGTTCCATTCAGTTCACCTGTTCCACAAGTAGGGCCACTCGTCTCTGAGACCGCGGCTTCCGTGGTAAGTCAAGTCTATGAGCGTCTGATTGGGCTTGGTTGCAAGTCGTTATTGTCACCGGTCGTCTCTCAATCGTGCAGCTCATTGATTAGTCCGGCGATCGTGGATGCTACAGGTCTACCCTCCGATGCGGTCCGCGAAATGAATGAGATGGAGTGGTTTGGGCCGCTTCTGGTGGTTCAGCAGGTAGATGAATTTGAGACTGCATTGGCAGCAGCTGCTCATACCCCGTATGGTTTATCGGCGGCACTGCTCGGGGGTACGGAAAAGATGTTTGAGCAATTTGTTGATTGTGTTGGGGCCGGGGTCGTAAACTGGAATTCGCCGACGACGGGGGCCGCAGGCGCGCTACCATTCGGTGGATTGGGAGCCAGCGGCAATCACCGACCAGCTGGATTTTTTGCGATCGACTTCTGTTGTGATCCGATCGCTTCTCTTGAGCAGGCAGTGCCAGTAATCGCGGATCCATGGAGCGTCGCGAAATGACTTTCGTCGATGCACAGATTGATCGAATCGTGGGGCCAACGCATCACTTTGGTGGCTTGGGCGTTGGGAATGTTGCCTCGCAAATGCATGCAGGGCAGACTTCCAATCCACAAGCGGCGGCTCTTCAGGGTCTGGATAAAATGCGTTTAGTCGCGGGATTGGGTGTGCCCCAGTTGATTTTGCCACCTCAGCTGCGACCAGACTTCGAGTTGTTGAAAGCTCTTGGGTTTACAGGTGCCCCGGCAGAAATATTACAGTCGGTACTGAACAGCGATCCTGTGATCCTGTCAGCCGCAGCGAGTTGTTCAGCAATGTGGACAGCGAATGCTGCCACGGTGACACCATCTTGCGACAGAAATAATGGTTCTGCTGTCATGACGATCGCAAATCTGAGTGCCAGTCTGCATCGTTCGATAGAGGCGACATGTACTCAAAGGGAAATGGCTTCGTTGTTCAGTAATGCATTTGAGGTGCGTCAGGCGCTGCCCGGGGGCGCACCAATGCGAGATGAAGGCGCGGCAAATCATATGCGTTTGTCAGGGACCGATGGTCAACCAGGGTTGAATGTGTTTGTGTTTGGTAATGGTTCACCTGAACCACAATCCCATTGGCCACGGCAGACAAAGGCCACTGGGCAGGCGATTGCCCGAAGCCATGGTTTGCACGAAAGTGATGTGTTTCATTTGAAGCAGCATCCCAAAGCGATTGATGCAGGAGCATTTCACAACGATGTCGTGGCTATGAGTCATCAGGATTTGCTCATTCATCATGAATTGGCTTTCGCTCCTGAAAGTTGTCAGGAAATGGAACGGCTGCGAAGTCGATTCGAGGATGTCGTGCAAAGCCCGTTGAGAGTTTTGAATATCAGTGAGAAAGAACTGACTTTAAATGATGCGATCAAGAGCTATTTCTTTAACAGCCAAATCGTCACGGCGTCGCAGGCAGGAAAAACGAGATGGACCATCCTGTGCCCAGTGCAGGTCCAGCAAAACCCCGTCACGCATGAGCTAGTGAAACGCTTGTGTGCTGAGCAAGTGTTTCATGCTGTTCACTTTGTTGATCTTGGGCAGAGCATGGATGGTGGTGGTGGGCCGGCGTGTTTGCGATTACGAGTCCCGTTGTCCGAGCAGGAGCTTGCGTGTGTGCCCGCTGCAGCATTTTGGACTGAAAGTCGGGATTCGGATTTGCGTGCCATTATTCGTGATCGTTATCCCAGTGAATTGAAACTTGCCGACCTTGCCAATCATGAAATCTGCCAGAAGGCTCTGGAGACTCAGGGATTGATCGCGACATGCTTGGGGAGAAATCCTGCCCACGCCTGAGTGTTTTGCTCGCGGGTCGATTTCTTCATGGAGGCTAGCTGTATTCAGCGTTTGCCATTTGCAATGCCATCGCTGGCAGTCGCTGCTGCCGGCAACCGCCATTTCACCTCAGCGTCATCGCCATTGATGCGGCCGCTACTGCGCCCGGTTCATGCGTTATCCAAAGGTTCATCCCGACGCTTTGACAAGTCAGCGTAGAATTCAGTGCGACGATCATTAAATCGATGGATCACGTGTTTTCCCGGGACGCGTTCGATTCGCTTGTTTCTCGCCAAGTCGAGGTTGATCTCAGTTGTCAGGACTTGTTCGTCTGATTGGTCAGTGCTGGCCAACACGATTCCATCGGGACCGCAGATCGAACTGCAACCACAAAAACCGAATCCATTCTCTTCGCCGACACGATTGGCTGCGGCGAAAAAAAGATGGTTTTCCATGCTGCGTGCTGGTGGGACGACTTCTGCTGTTCGTGAGGCCCCATTGGGCCAGTTGGTACCTAAGGTAATGATGTCTGCTCCCTCGAGAGCAAGCAGACGCATTGGTTCAGGGAAGGAGCAGTCGTAGCAAATTGCCATCCCGATGTTTGCGGCCCCGGCCCGGTGAATCTGATAAGGAATGTCACCTCGGTCAACAAATCGGTCGATACCCAAGTGAGGAAGGTGGATTTTGCGATAATGGCCGATCATGCCGTCGGGGCCGAATAAGGCGTATGCATTGAATAAAAGGTCGCCCGAGCGTTCCAGAAACCCGAGTGTCAGGCGAAGGTCATGCGTTGCGGCAGCTTTGATCAACGGTTCAAAACGCGGGTCATTCAGCTCCATTGCATGAGGCAAAGCCTCATCCCGACTGTCGTACGCGTACCCAGAAAGCATACACTCTGGGAATACGACGAGATCTGAGTTTTGCACTGGTGTGGTATCCAACCAGCTCAAAACACGCTGGATATTTGCAGGGATATCAGCAAAGGTAACATCTGACTGAACGCAAGTTAGCAACATCGAAATAGCCGTTATTGTCGCGGAACTAATGAGGGAAGCAAAGCATTATGAACGATTCCATGTTCGACTACGACCTACTTGTGATTGGAACAGGCCCCGGTGGGGAGGGTGCAGCCATGCAAGCCGTCAAAGGTGGGATGCGTGTTGCCGTAGCTGAGCGTTACCGGCAGATTGGTGGCGGTTGTACGCATTGGGGAACGATCCCCAGTAAGGCGTTGCGGCACACGATCACCAGCACCATGAAGGTACTTAATAATCCAACATACCGTGAAATGGGGATCAACACCCGACCAACGTTGGAGCAGTTGAAACGTGGGACTCAGGCAATCATCGGGCGTCAAGTCACCATGCGTCAGTCTTTTTATGATCGCAATGGGGTACCTGTGTTTCGTGGTCAGGCAAGATTTGTTGATGACCATGCGATTTCAATTGATGGTGATGAGCCCATCCGGGCCAAGCATTTTGTGATCGCAACGGGATCGAGGCCCTTTCATCCTCATGGTGTGGATTTCGATCACGATAGAATTTACGACAGCGATACCGTGCTTGGCATGGACTCTCGCCCTTCCTCGATTTGCATCTATGGTGCGGGCGTGATCGGAACTGAGTACGCATCGATGCTGAGGAATCTGGGGATCAAGATAAATTTGATCAACACGAGATCGAAGCTGTTGGAGTTCCTTGATGATGAAATTATCGATGCGCTGTCTTATCACCTCAGGGATCAGGGAGTTATCCTTCGGCATGATGAATCAATGGAGAGCATTGAGGGAAGCAATGATGGTGTCATCCTGCATCTGAAAAGTGGCAAAAGAGTGAAGACAGATGCGCTGTTGTGGGCGAATGGTCGGTCAGGAAACACTGAAGATCTGGGGTTGGAAAACATCGACATTGTCGCGAACAATCGTGGGCAAATCGAAGTCGATGATCAGTTTCAGACAGTCATCCCTCATATTTATGCCGTGGGTGATGTGATTGGAATGCCATCACTGGCTAGCGCTGCGTATACACAGGGACGCGCTGCTGCAAATCACATGCTCGGTCATGTGGACGGAAACTTGCGGATTTCTGATTGTCCCGCCGGAATCTATACGAGCCCCGAAATCAGTTGCATCGGACAAACCGAACGCGAGTTGACCGCCGCTTGCGTGCCCTATGAAGTTGGCCAAGCGCAATTCAAGAGTCTTGCGCGAGCTCAGATCACTGGGGAAACCGTGGGAATGCTAAAGATTCTCTTTCACCGTGAAACATTAGCGTTACTTGGTGTGCATTGTTTCGGAGCGAATGCGTCTGAGATCATTCACATTGGTCAGGCCATTATGAATCAGCCGGGTGAAAGTAATACGCTAAAGTATTTTATTGAAGCTACCTTTAACTACCCCACGATGGCAGAAGCTTATCGTGTGGCAGCCCTCAATGGCTTGAATCGGCTTTTTTAGCTGCTCCTAAGAAGCTCAACGGCATGCTGATGAGCCATGTCTCGCTTCTAGTGTTTGCTCGCGTTGCATTGCGGGCAGCAGTCAAATCAGGCTGCTGGTTCAGTGGCGTTCATCGTCTGCGATGGCTGTGAATCAAGAGCCTCTACAACAGCGCAACCACAGGAATCACTCCATACATTTACAGAGGTCCGGGCCATATCCAACACCCGATCCACAGCGAGAATGATACCCTGCATTTCCAAAGGCAAGCCAACTGCCTGCAGGATGATGACCATCATCACTAGCCCAGCATGCGGGATTCCCGCTGCTCCAATGCTGGCCAACAAGGCGGTGATTGCAACAATGATCTGTTGCGACAAAGGCAAGTTGTATCCGTAATGTAATTGCGCGATGAAGAGTACTGCGACTGCTTCGTACAATGCGGTTCCATCCATGTTGATGGTGGCTCCGAGTGGCAAGACAAAGGAGCCTGTTCGGTTACTGACCCCCGCCCGCTGTTCGACACTCGTCAATGTGACCGGTAGTGTGCCATTGCTGCTCGCACTGCTAAATGCAGTCAGAAGTGCGGGGGACATCGCTCGGGCATATTCGAGCGGTTGGCGTTTGGCAATGATTTTTAAAATCAGTGGCAGAGTGATGCAAGCATGTATAAGCAACGCTGCTGTCACGGTCAGCACGTACCATCCCAGGGATTTGAAAACACTGCTGCCCTGCGTTGCGAGCACTGCAGTAATCAGGAAAAAAACTCCAATCGGAGCCAGTCTGATGATCGCCGTTGTGATCGCCATCATGACTTCAAGCCCGGCGTTGGTCAGGTCTTGGATGCGAGTGGCTGTTGTGCCTCCAACCCGCACCGCAAAAACACCAAAGATGATGGTAAAGGCAATGATGGAGAGGAAGTTGGGCTGTGTGATTGCGGCGATTGGATTTGAAGGGATGGCAGCCTCGATCTGCGCAAACATGACTTCGATGAGTGACGTTTGATGAGTTTCGTCGATGCTTGGAACGTTAGCGGCTGGGCTATCCGTCGTCTGTAATCCGGGGCGAACCAGATTGACAAGCAGCAAGCCTGTCAAAATGGCCAGAAGACTCGTCGTCAGGTAATAGCTCAACGTTCTTTTGAACATCTTGCCAACACCTTGCTTGCCACTCAGGCTGAGGATTCCCGATAGCAGTGACGTAATGATCAATGGGACTGAGACCATTTGCAGCATGCGCAGAAAGAGTCCGCCAATCTTTTGGCACCAACCGCCCACCTGTTTTGCAAGACTCTTGCCATGCTGATTGTAAATTTGGTTCGCCAGCGGATCTTGCTGAGCTAATTGTTTGTAGGTTCGAATCCCATCGCTTGACCTTGACGCGGGGTCAACGGTGACGGTGGTTTCTTGGTTCTTGTCGCGATAGCGAATGACTGTCCGCGATGAAGAGTCGTTCACTTCTGCTTCCACGATGCCCGCTGGCAAGTCAGACGTCACTTTGACCGAACGTTCCGATGCTGCCATGTTCAGAGCAAGACCGATGCAGCAACCTGCTATCATCCCAATCAGGATTTGCCAATGTAATGCTAGGTTTCGCATGCCGTGATTCTATCCTGTGATCAATGTAGTTCGTCGGTCGCTATGACATACGCGGTCGCGTGCGTACGGCATGTTGCGAGTGAGACGTGGATTTTTTCTATGCCAACTTGCTCAGCCCAGATCGCGGCAGCGCCACCCAGTGCGATGGTAGCACCCTCGCCTTGCCGCACCACGGTTTCAATGTCTGTCCACTTTACGCCCTGGTTGCGACAACGCATCGCTTTCATGGTCGCTTCTTTTGCCGCCCAGCGTGTCGCAAAGTATTGATTGGCGTTCGCTGTCTTGAGGCAGTATTCAACTTCATTGGGCGTGTAGACCCGATCAAGGAATTGCTCGCCGTGAGTCTCCAACATCTTGACGATGCGAACGCACTCAACAATTTCTGTACCGATACCAAGAATCGTCATCTTGCCGACAGTTTACATGAGCTATGAAACGGAGATTGATTGACCTGCCTTCAGGACAGAGCGGATCCCTGTCATTCATGGGTCCCTTGCCTCACCCCCCCCAACTGACTCCTTATTCTACCTTAACCCACAGGCGGCTTGTGCGCGGCTAAGCACTTCGCCAGCAACTTCGCGCGCACGGTCTGCACCTTTGCGAAGCGTCTCGCGAACATAGTCCATGTTGTTTGCCAGTTCTTCTCGGCGATTTCTCGCGTCATGGAAGTAGGTTTCACTCGCTTCCGCAACAGCTTTTTTGACATCCCCGTATCCAAACCCCCCGCGTCGGTACATCGCAGCCATTTCCTCAACCTGATCAGGTTGGGCAAAGAGTCTGAATAGTTGGTAAAGGTGATCCTCGTCAGGTTCCTTTGCATCCTCCATCGGTCGACTGTCAGTCGTGATACGCATGATTTGCTTCCGTATCTTTTTGACTTCACCGAATAACGGCAGTGTATTGTCGTAGCTCTTGCTCATCTTTTGGCTATCCGTGCCCGGCACCTTGGCACCATTGTCTAGCGTTCTCGCTTTCGGCATCACAAATGTTTCACCGAAGGAGTGATTGAAGCTGCCCGCCAGGTCTCGGCAGACTTCGATGTGTTGAACTTGGTCTTCGCCGACGGGGACAATCTCTGAGTCGTAGGCCAGAATGTCGGATGCCATGAGTACTGGATAGGTGAATAGTCCAGCATCGGCAGCGATTCCCTTTGCCTTTTTCTCTTTGTAGGCGTGGCAGCGTTCCAGCAATCCCATCGGGGCACCCGTCATCAGCAGCCAAGTCAATTCACTGACTTCGGGTACATCTGATTGGACAAACAGCGTTGCTTTTGCAGGGTCGAGGCCCAACGCTAGCAGGTCCAAGGCGGCATCGATCGTGTTCTGCCGCAGTTCGTCCGGATTTCGGATCGTCGTCAGGGCATGCAGGTCAGCGATGAAGTAAAAGCCGTCATTCTCCTCCTGCAAATCAATGTACTGGCGAATCGCGCCGAAAAAGTTGCCCCAATGGGGACGTCCCGTGGGCTGGATACCTGAGAGAACACGCATGTCTCGTCTGCGAATTAAGAGTGCAAAAATAGTAGAACAGGACAGCGACTAATTGTGAGCGATTGCGGGCTGCTCGCGTAGTCCCCGTCAGAATTGGAAGCTGAGAAACAAAATTCACAGGAATATCAACGATGATGTGAACCCATGACTGAGGAAATATCAACCATTCGGGTCGTTGCTGTCACTGGCGTTGGCCTGACCCTTGGGGGCAGCTTCCGTAATCCCTTTGACCTGAGGCCACATTAAAACGGCTTCCAGTAACATCCACAGTTCCAGTGCGAGTGTCGAAATGCCAATGCCAATGACGACCCAGTTGGGATCATTTGAGTTGATCCACTTTGGCAGGTCGGTCAGCATCGCCCACGCAGGGATGATCAGCATGAATACCATTGGTATCACAATGAACCACACCGGAATGTTGCGACGCCACAGGTAAAAGGCAATCACTAGAAACGCTAAGCCTGCCAGCAGTTGGTTGGTTGCTCCGAAAAGTGGCCATAGCAGCAGACCGCCCTTGCCAGCGAAATTGTCGAGCCACCATGCTGCCCCGGAAATGCCTCCAGAGGTAGCGGCTTCTGAAAGGTCGGGATGGTCAGCAATGTATTCAGCGGTGATTTTTCCGCCCATCGCATCAGACAGGCTGACTTCTGGTTTTCCTTTTGGCAAGGCAGCGATCAGGAGTGCGAGCACCACTGCAAAAATGGTGGCGCAATGCTTGTTGGTCAGCCAACGCATTGGATTCATCGAAAC
>CAXGRW010000060.1:0-14347 GCA_964012125.1 uncultured Rhodopirellula sp. | reverse complement strand
TGGCGGCTTCCGACACCGGATCGTCAGATGGAGCTTGTGACTTTAAGTGGTCATGCAGGCACGGTCAACGATGTTGGCTTGATCGGAAATGATGCCGGTAATATGAGAGTGTTTTCAGCGTCCCAAGACGGTACCACTCGTGTCTGGGATCCTCAGTTTGCTGCTTCCACAGCAGACGGAGATGAGTCTGGAAGAGGTCGTGAGATCATCTCATTGCGACGGCACGAAGGAGATGTGACGGCGCTGGACACGACAGCCAATGGCGATTTGCTGATGACCGCAGGGGGTGACGGGCAGGTTGTGCTTTGGCCTGCAGATCCACCAACTGAAGATATGAGCGGAAAACCGTAAGCTTGGCGCAATTACAATGAACTGTGCCAACTTGGTTGGGGTCGCATTTGAGGATTGTGTGATCGATCGCACGCCTGCATGGATTTGTCTACGCGATCAGAAGTTCGGGCATTCCCTGCTGTAGTTGCCCATCCTGCATGCGATGACAGCGATCAGCAGATTCAGCAATCGAATCATCGTGTGTGATCATTAGGATAGTCAAACTGTCATCCTGATTTAGTTCGGTCAACAGGCTCAGGATATCGAGACCCGTTTCGGTATCAAGGTTTCCGGTGGGTTCGTCGGCCAGCAACAAAGTCGGGTCGGTCATCAAAGCCCGGGCGATGGCTGCACGCTGCATTTCTCCGCCACTCATCTCGGCCGGTTTGTGTGAAGCTCGATGCAACAAACCAACCCGATCAAGCATGGCTTCAGCCCGCCTTTTGGCTTCTTTTCGATGTCTGAAAAAGTTCCACGCAGATCTGCCAATCATGGTGGGAGCAAGCACGTTTTCAATGGCAGAGAGTTCGGGCAACAGGTGGTAAAATTGAAAAATGATTCCAATGTCATGGTTGCGATAACGATCTCGGCGAGAGCGTGGGGCGTTGTCGATGCGTTCGCCTTGAAATTGGATTTCGCCGCGATCGGGCTGATCGAGTGTCGCCAGAAGATGCATGAGCGTGCTTTTACCACTTCCACTTCTTCCAACGAGCGCGGTTACAAGACCGGTCGTCACCTCGAAGTCAACGCCGCGTAAAACAGGAACTTCGATGCGGTCCTTGTGGTAACTCTTGTAAACATCCTGGGCGCGAAGCACTGTGTCTGAGGTCATGTTTTAGCCGTGTTGTTTTTTTGAGAGTTGGTCAAGGGTTCGCGTAAATCGCAATTGCGATTTTTACTCGAATCGCAGTGCTTTTACCGGGTGCATCCTTGCCGCTCTGAGTGCCGGTAGGACGCTCGCAAAGATGGCGATGGCAACTGCTCCTGCCATGACCCATACCAGAGTGAATGGGTGAATGATGGTGGGGATCTCGGTAAAGTAATAAACGGTGGGGTCGAACACTTCCTGTCCCGTTATCTTTTCGATGAGCGTTGCAACCTCATTAATATGGTCAACAAATAACAAGCCACCAATCAACCCAGCACCGCTCCCGACAAATCCGAGTAGCAGGCCGTAACTGAGGAAAATGCTCATGACACCGCCGCCTGAAGCGCCCAATGCCTTGAGTGTTCCAATGTCGCGGGTTTTCTCGACGACAATCATGAAGAATGTGGCAAGAATTCCGAATCCTGCGACCGCAATGATCAGGAAAAGTAGGATGTTCAGAATCGTTGTTTCTAATTTCACTGCGGCCAGAAGCGGGCCTTGCATGTCCCGCCATGTCTGAATGTTGTAAGCATAAACGTTCGGTGGAAAGCGGCGACGCAAAGCATCGCGGACCGTGTTCAGGTCAGCACCCTCAGCCAGCTTCAATTGGATCGTTGTAACGCTGCGGACCTGACTGGAAGGATCAATCATCCCTCGGAATTCCTGCAACTGGTCAAGTCTGCAGAAAGCAAAGGTGCTGTCGTATTCACTCATCCCGGACTCGTACATGTCCACGACCGTAAATTTCTGATTGACGACTTTGGCATTGTCTGACGCATTCGGAAACATCATCCGTACATCATCGCCAGGACGACAGTAGTAATGGTCGCGGACGTTGTTCTCTTCATCACGCATGCGAGCACTGCACGTGGAAATGCCCAAAATGATTCCGGGGAACTGCTCGACTGCAGGGTCAAACTCAGAAATTTCCTCTGTGCCACTGTCCTCAAAGATTTGTGGTGTAGCAATCGTTATTGAGGGACCTGTATCTTCTTTGGTGATGCTACTGGCAGGGGCTCTCAGGGCTTCGGTTCTTGCTTGCTCCTCGGCAAGTGCACGTTCGTAAGCAACACGGGCACGACGGTAACCCCATCCCGAGTTAGGAAATTGTTCCCGGTTGGGCGCGAATCCATCTTCCCGAAGATCGAATTCGACTTGTGACTGATTTTGTGGATGTAGCAGGTAGCGTCCAAAGTGACTGACGTCGTCATAAGTTGCTGGATCTAGGCCAACAAAATTCACGTGTCGGGTAATGAGTTGTCCATTGAAATCGATCCCCAGCATTGCCGGAACGTGAACGCTAGCCGAAGAACCAACGACCTCGTCGCCGCATACCTGCATGATCTCTTCAAGATGGCCCTCAGGGTCAGGCATGCCTCCACTGGCGTGACATTCAATCAAAATGTCAGATGCCAAACCATGGAGACGCTCATGCATCTCGGCAGAGAAGCCTGCCATGACACTATTGACGACGATCAACGTTGCAACACCCAGTGTCACACTGATGATCGATGCGAGCGCTATGTAGCGAGTCCGCAAATAGCGAAAACAAAGCAGCCAGCGATACATATACCGTTCCTTGGATTCAATCGATTGAGGCACTTCCGTGTGCATCCTTCATGACTGCCTTCGAGTCTAGGAAAGTCAGTTGCCGGGCGTAAACGGCAATCGGGCTCCCATTTCAGCACTCGAGCGGCTTTCGTGGCTATTTGCAGAACGCCAGCATGCTAGTTCCACGCATCAATCTCACACCTCTACTCACCGCTGTTCGCGCACGAGCGAGGTTGGTCGATTGGTTTCCCAACCCTAGGAGTTGGCACCCTCGGGACGCAAAAGTGGGAAAAGAATGACGTCTCGAATTGATTTTTTCCCCGTTAAAAGCATCACGAGTCGGTCGATACCGAGTCCCAAGCCACCTGCTGGCGGCATCGCGTAACGTAAGGCTCGCACAAAGTCGTGATCCATTTTCGCCATCGAATCCTCTTCATCCTGACCCTCAAGCTGCGTCTTGAAAAGCTCTTCCTGAAGATCGGGGTCGTTGAGCTCGGTGTATGCATTTGCAAGCTCCATTCCAAGGATAAATAGCTCGAATCGTTCGGCGATTGCTGGATTTCCCTGTTTGCGTTTGGTCAGGGGACAAATGCTAGCAGGGTAGTCGATCACAAAAATGGGACCCTCCAGAGTGTCCTCAACCTTCTCTTCGAAGATTTCATTCCGGATCACATCAGGGTGCTTACCTTCGATTGCAAGATGCAACGTTTTCGCGTACGCAAGAACGGCTCCGTCATCAGATGGATCTACGCCCGTTGCTTTGGCGAACAGGTCGGCGTAGGTGGCACGTTGGAATGGCGGTGTGAAGTCAATCGTTTTCCCATCGAATTCACGGATATAACCGCCACCAATCGCATCAATGGCGTCAATGATTAGCTGTTCGGTGAGGTCCATCATCGACTGGTAGTCGCCATATGCTTGATAGCATTCCAGCATAGTGAACTCGGGATTGTGACGCGGGCTGATGCCTTCGTTACGGTAGACTCGCCCCACTTCGTAGACGCGTTCCATTCCACCCACCATCAGTCGTTTGAGGTGCAGTTCCAATGCGATCCGCATCGTGAGTGGCATATCGAGTGCATTGTGATGCGTGGCAAAGGGGCGTGCTGCGGCACCACCAGCGACAGTGTGCAGTGTTGGGCCTTCGACTTCGCAGAAGCCATCTTTATCCAAAGTATGGCGAATGGATTTCACGATTTTGGTGCGATCAAGGAATGTCTGCATGACACCGTCGTTGAAGGCGAGATCGGCATATCGCATTCGTTGTCGCATATCGGTATTTGTAAGTCCGGCATGCTTGTCGGGAGCGGGTTCCAACATCTTGGCGTGAAAGAAGATCTTGGTCGCAAATACCGTCAGCTCACCTGTATTCGTTTTCCCAAGCCTTCCCTCTGCAGCGACAAGATCGCCCAGATCGAAAAGTTTGGCGACCGCAAAGCCGTCGTCACCCACTTGATTCTTACCCACAAAAATTT
Organism: uncultured Rhodopirellula sp.; assembly: GCA_964012125.1. Taxonomy (GTDB): domain Bacteria; phylum Planctomycetota; class Planctomycetia; order Pirellulales; family Pirellulaceae; genus Rubripirellula. The sequence goes on along the minus strand of CAXGRW010000060.1, from coordinate 10,123 downwards.
GGATCTCGCCGGTCCAGTCCCGCAACGTAAGGAAGATTAATTTTCCCTTGTCGCGTGATAGCATGATCCGACCTGCGACTCGGACAGTGGGTCCGGTTTGTTCACCGGGGCCATTTTCTGATTTCCATTGTCGGAAGTCGAATCCTTCTGCCGTCAGGTCAGGTAAGGCAACAGCTTCACCATCTTCTCGAGTCCACTGAATCTCTGGTTGGCGAGCTTGGCAGTCGGAAATCAGCGAGCGATCATCGAAACGACTGCCCCAGGGATCAAGGCCCAGTTCTTCGATCTGACGCATTTTTTCACGCCGCGCGACACGAGGATCTGCGGCGTCAATTTCGTTCGAATTCGGCTGATCATTCATTGCAGTTCAGGATCGAGGGGGAGGCCCCCGTTGCAGGAGGTGCCCGATCTTCAAGTCGCTTGAATCGCCGTGTTTTTCACGTTTAATTGCGACTTGATTGGGTCAGGGCTGAAGTGGTTTCTTTGCTGAATTGTCCGCGTACCTTGCGGTTTTCGCAACCGTGAGACATTCAGGAGGTGATTTCGGCCTGTTTTACCCTTCTCTGCCCTGCTCTGCCCTTTTTTATTTCCTAGTCTCGGTAGATGGGTTTTGCATCCCGAGGGGATTTTTTCGGTCTCCGTCCAGAATTTTCCACTCTAGCCGGAGTCTTTTTCGGATTTCAGGTGCTTTCACCGGGACTCTGTCTTGGGTTTTCCACGGTGGCGTTGGTGCGGGATCGCTCGGAATTGTCAAAGCAACTCTTGACCTGCTGCGATTTTTTTTTGTACCACCGCACCAAATCAGTCCATCCACGAGGATCCTATCTCCATGTTCAAACGATTGTTATTTGCTCTTTCCATCACCTTGCTCCCGACCTTTTCGTTTGCGGACGAAATTGTTCGCTACCAATTGACGGAGTGGAAAGCCAAGCACATCCATGACGCCAAAAAGGCTGACACCATCATGCAAACGCTGAAAAAGCTTGGGTGCGAGCTCAAGAAGAATCAGCACAATGGTCACATTGACGTGAAGTACCGTTGCGTTAAATGGCATGAGTTGAAGCTCAATAGCCATGCGGATGCACACAAATGGGAAAAATGGCTGAAAGAGTTCAACTTTAAAACTGAGCACAAGCATTGAGTTTGCCAATTCCCAACTTGGCCCTCGTTCATGGTGCAACGCAAATTGCGACTCAGGTGGCAGGACGCGTCGGCAAGGCGATGGGGTTTGATGAAGTGCTCCGTGGCGGTGACGCTGTGGCGGCCTCATCAGCACAGCAAGCCGTTCCTGCACAGCAGGTCTCGGACGCTAAAAATACGGACGTAGCCCCGAAGATCGACGACTTGCATGCCCGGATCAGCAGTCAGATTCGCAGTCTGATGAGAGAAGCGGGTATGGCCGTGAGCGGTGCATTGCAAATTCGTCTTGATTCCCGCCAAAATTTGAATGTTGATAATCCACATCCAAGTGGAGCTGGAATCGAGGAATTATTGAATCGAGCCCCAGCTTTGAAGCAGGATTTTGAAAATCTGGCAAGCCTCACAGCCAGAAATGCTTTTTCAATCGACTTGACGAGTCACGGTCCGGTAGCCAACATGATTGCTTCCGGAGGGTACCCGAATTGGTGAGGAGGTTGATTCGAAATCAATTGCCCCGCAAGGGGTTGCGGGTTCGAGTCCCGTGCCCTCCGCTTATCCAAACGCACCCCCGCGAGCATTTTGTTTTCGGGGGTGTTTTTGTGACCTTATTGTGTTGGCGGATGAAGCCAGCGATCGCCGCACACACAGCGTCGTAGGTATGGCAATGAAAGACGCTGTACTCGTGCAATCAGCCCGCGACAGTTGAACCGCGCAGCGATGCATTTCTGTTTGTCCGTGCCAGCCAAATTTGCCCCGCTGAAGCGTTGCTGCCTGAGGGCGTCGATGGCCCGACTCAATGAGAGCGAGATGCGTTTTGTGATGTCTCGACTATTCGCAGGGTTGGGGCCACCCGAGAGGGCATCGCTGTGCGAGGATGCGCAGAGTATTCAGGTGCATTTCGTTGAGTACTTTGATTCCGAAAAGTTGGCGGACAGGTGGTGACCTGTGCATGTCAAATGCGAATTTCAACGTGTGCCTTGTCGGCTTTGCAGCCCAAACGGGTTCAATGGGAACGGCCTCGTGTTCCAACAACGAATGTTCATGCTTTGTTGCTGTCGGGTGATCTAGTCAGACGAACCCTGTGAGACGTCAATGAATGTGATGTTTCAGAACCCAGCATGTGTCGATGCTTCGGTCACTCATCCTCTATCCGTTCAAGCAGTGCCCGTCTTAACCGAGTTGCTTCTGTTTGCGCAAATCCTTCGTCATCATGATCAATCAGCCAGTCCAGGTCCTCGATGGCTGCTGCATTACGTCCTGTCATCATGCGAATCTGCGATCGCATCCTCCGTGCAAGAATCGAATCTGGTTGAATTGCAACTGAAGCTTCACAGTATCGGTTGATTGCTTCAGCATCCTGCTGATCACCGGCAACACCGATCAGATTTCCCAAGACTCGATTCAGGATTTCAATCGGACTTTGCGCTCGCAAGTCAGCGGCCGTGATAGCACGATTGCTCCGAATTGCGACAAGATTAGCAGCGTCGTCCGTAGTCAATATTTTACCGCGTTCAAAAACATCGATCAGTTTTTGATCATTGTCATCAATCACTTGCCGCACGATAAAATGGCCAGGTAGTCCCACTCCTTCAGTCTCGATACCGATCCTACGTCCCAATTCCATGTAAAGAATCGAAAGTGTGATGGGTAGCCCTTCGCGGTCATCGATCACACGATTGAGGTGACTGTTCGCTGGATGGTAGTACTCGGCACTTCCGCCATGAAAACCATTTTCTTGAAACAGATAGGTGTGTAAAGCGTCGCGTTTTGTATTTGCGTTCGCAGTTGTCTTGAATTTTTTGCTGATCTCTGTGCCCATTTCATCGACTCTTGCCAAATAGGCATCAACATCGATGTCAGTATCATCAAGCTTGGCAATCAAAAGCGATCCACGCAGCAGCATGTTGTCAGGTTTTTTACGTGCTAATTCGGCAAGTTCGCGTGCAATGGGTGCATTGGTTACATCTGAGGCAAGTTGTCGCAATTCTTCTGCCTGCTTTTCGATTTCGGCAACCTTCTGTTTGATTTGTAGGTTTGCCGCTTCACTGACTTCTCCGAGATCCATGATGTCTGCCGCCGTCAATTGACGGAGTCTTGACGGTTGGGAAAAAATATCACTGATCAAGCTTTGTGTACTTTTGGTCAGCGGTGGAACGCCAAGGTTCAAGCCAACTTCAAATCGTTTGAAATCAGGTTTCGTGTCGCGGAATTTGACAAGCCCAAATTTTCCGGATGTCAATTGTGTGTCGTTTGATTCGATCACCATGTGACCATTAACGAAGCATTGCAACTTGCCCACTTCAATGCGGACTCGCAATCGATTCCAATCGCCAGGCAGGTAATGCCGGGTGCGGACTTCTTTGAGGACTTCCCATGAATAGACAGATGGGCCTTTGAAACAGGTTAGCCTGAGTTGTCCATTGCTGGGATAAAAACCATAGTGCCGATCGTTGCCATCCGAGTGAAAAGCAATACCCGCTGCGCCAGAGTCTTTGTCCAGTCGAACGCGTACTGCGATTTCGAATGGACCGCCGGGGGTTTCAGACTTGGCGAGACAGAGCGCGCGTCCACCAAATCCTGAGCCTTCACCTCGAGCCATGATCGTGCCGCCGCGTTGATTCCAGTTGGCATCAAAAACGGGAAGCCATTCGTTCTCATTGATGCGGCCCAGATGAATCCATCTGTCATATAAAACCGGGTTTGATGCCTCACCAAGTGCAGCGAGTTGGTTGATCGGTATCGCGAATCCCAGATTGTCATCAATCGCAGATTTCATGCTGATGATCCCAATCACTTTGCCTTGGCTATCGACCAAAGGGCCGCCACTGTTGCCCGGTTGGATTGGCATTGCCAACTGGATCATCTTCCGTCCCTCGATATTCTGAATTGCCGATACGATGCCTGTTACAACACTGTCACGCATCCCGAGCGGATTCCCGAAGGCGAGGACACGCGAACCTTGGGAAGGCAAAGAGTTATCCGCAAGTTCCAGTGAAGGCAGTTTCTTGTCACCGACCTCCACTCGTAATAATGCAAGGTCACTAGTTCGATCTGAAGAGTCGACTGCAATCACGGGCAGTATGCGGCCTGAGGGCATTTCAACGGTGAACGGTCGACCTTCCGTAATTACATGGAAATTGGTGGCAATCAATCCAGTGGCGTCGATGACGAATCCGGTGCCGATACTGATCTGCTGTCCATCACGCCCTTTGACACGGATGGTGGCCACCGCTGGACTCACTGACTGAATCACCTTTTTCAGAATTTGCGGCTTCACCAGAGTGTTGGGGTCGTCAGCAAAGGCTGGGGTCGTGGCGATGCCCAGTAGTAATGCAGGTAGGAAGGCAGGTTGCATTTGTATCCTCAAGTTGAATGCCGGAAAATGGCGTTTTTTCTGATTCTGAATCACTTGATCGCTGTTGCAATGCACCACCGGTTCTGACTCATTACAGTGGTGCTTGTGTTCGTGTGAGCATCGAATGAAAATCCCAGCGAACGCGGTGCGAGCGTTGTGAACGATTTCGGGGTTGCTGCAACCCGATCGCCAGAGCGTCTCGGCAGCGTAACCCATGTCAGCTCATTCTACCTTTTTGTTTTTTCTTTTGGCGACAGTCATGATCCGTTTATCTATTGTGTCAGTTTCGTTGGCATGTTTGTTGTTGGTGCCGAGTAAGGTCGAGTCAGCGGAAATAGAACCTCCCAACGTACTGTTTGTGCTGGTCGACGATTTGGGTTACATGGACATCGGAGCGAATAATCCCGCGACGTTTTACGAGACGCCCAATATCGACAAGTTGGCAAACTCTGGGATGCGATTCACCAATGGTTATGCAGCCAATCCAGTTTGTTCACCAACGAGATATAGTATTTTGACTGGGAAGTACCCCAGTCGTGTTGATGCAACGAATTTCTTTGCCGGCAATCGCGCAGGGCGTTTCTTGCCGGCTGTTCTGAACGATCGCATGCCTCTCGATGAATGGACCTTGGCAGAAGCTGCGAAAGCATCGGGTTACTCAACATTCTTTGCGGGAAAATGGCATCTCGGTCCAACAGAAGAGTTTTGGCCTGAACATCAGGGATTCGATGTGAACGCTGGGGGGCATCGCGCTGGAGGACCCTTCAAAGCTGGAAAGTATTTCTCTCCCTATGCGAATCCCCGATTGCAGGATGGCCCCGAGGGTGAGCATCTGACTGCACGGCTTGCTGATGAAACGGTCAGTTTTATCCGGAAACACAAGAAGCAGCCATTTCTCGCTTACCTTTCCTTCTATTCAGTGCATACACCGCTGATGGCGCCTCGCGATCTGGTTGCCAAGTATCGGGAAAAAGCTGAGCGTTTGGGTTTGTCAGAGGCAGACGTGTTTGGTGATGAAGAGCAAGTGTGGCCCAACGCCAAGAAGCGTAAAGTTCGAACCTTGCAAACGCATGCTACCTATGCCGCAATGGTTGAGTCCATGGACAAGGCGGTTGGAAAAGTATTGGCCACATTGGATGAGTTGGAACTGGCCGAGAATACGATTGTGTGTCTCACCAGTGATAACGGTGGACTCTCCACATCGGAAGGATCACCGACGAGTAACTTGCCTTTGCGAGGCGGTAAAGGTTGGGTTTACGAAGGTGGAATCAGAGAAGCTTTCATGATCCGTGCTCCCGGTGTCACGAAAGCGGGGGCGATATGTGACGTGCCAGTGATGACGATTGATTTCTACCCAACACTGCTTGAACTGTGCAGTATCCCTGTCAACAAGCAGCAACAAGTTGATGGTGAGAGTTTGGTGTCTCTGCTGGGTGGTGCTCAGCAAGTAAAACGAAAATCACTCTTTTGGCATTACCCCCACTACAGTAATCAAGGCGGCTTTCCTGGGGGGGCTGTGCGGTCCGGGGATTGGAAGTTGATTGAGCGTTATGAAGATGGGCGAAAGCACCTGTACCATCTCGGAGATGATGTGGGTGAGGTGAATGATGTTGCCCGCAAGCATCCCGAACGCGTCAAACAGATGACTTCAGATCTTCATGCGTGGTATCGGGAGATGGATGCCAAGTTTCTAAGGGCGAAGCCAAGTGGGCCAAGTCCCTGGGTGCCAAGTCCCTGGGTGCCAATTCCCTAGGTGCCAAGTCCCTTGGTGCCAAGTCCCTTGGTTCCAAGTCCCTGGGTTCCAAGTCCCTTGGTGCCAAATTCCCTAGGTGCAAAATCCCTGCGTGCCAAATTCCCTGCGTTCCGCTACTGGAGCGTGTGGGCTGAACGGATTGGTGGGTGTGGTTTGGTAACGAGTCACCGTTGATGGCATCTTTAATTGCCTGGATTTTCGAATCCAGATGACTGCAGGTTGCGGGTGACGCGAATCATTTGCTGATTGTGGTTTGCTCGCTGTGGTTCGTTGCACGCAGGGTTTCTGTTGGTCTGTTAAGCCGCATCGTGACAGAGCAGAAACGCACAGATTGTGTAACCGCTAAAGTCGGTGCCGAGTCTGCGGGCTGTAACGTTTTCTCGGGATCTACCGTTCTGTTTCGTCATTCGGTTGTTCTAGTGGTGCCACATGAACGGCCGATAACGACCTTGGCGCACCGTTCAAACGGTCCGGTTATCCAGATTGTCTGGTATAGCGGAAAGCGTGGTAAACCAAGGCTTCATTCCATGCGATTCCGCATTCCCCAGACGTTCCACAGGCAACAACACGTTAGTTACCTCAATGGTGATCGTCTTGCCGCGTTTACCTCTTCGTCGTGTTCACCGGTACGCTTCGCTGCGATTACATGCGTCGCTGTGCTGGTGGTTTCGACGATCGCAGGTTGTTCCATTGCCCGGCTTATCCCGGACGGAAAACACGACACAAAAAAGTCGTACCATGCGAACCACGGGCTAAGCATCCAGTATCCCGAGGTGGCGCAGTGTGAAACGCCAACTCTGCTGAAGGCACAGCAGACGACGGTTCCTTTGACGATGCAGGACCCGGCTGACTTGCCGACGCTGGAATTGTCATTGCAGGAGGCAGTGAACTTGGCTGTGACTGTGAGTCCGGTTCTCCGTACGGTGGGGGCTTCTCAGGATGTACGTGTTGCTGTTCAAGGCACAGCCACCGTTTATGATCCAGCAATCACCTCTTCGTCGCCGCAGTTTGGCTCGGAAGCAGCATTGTCTGCGTTTGATGCACAATACGCACAACAGCTCTTTTGGTCATCGGTTGACCGTCCCAACAATGTGGCACCCGGTGGCGTTACTTCGGCGTTCACTCCTTCGGTCTCCTTGGGCAAGAATGCTGCCTTCAATGCCGAACTGTCGAAGACAACGGCAACTGGTGGAAGTTATGCGTTGCGGCACATTGTCAATTACTCGCGGAACAATCAGCCGTTTCGGGCTTTTCCAAGTGCCTTTGAGGGGTGGGTAGAAGCGGAGTGGCGACAGCCTTTAGCGCAGGGAGCTGGCTCGACTTACAATCGTATTGCGGGCCCAGGTGCTGTGCCCGGGCAATACAATGGAGTGCTGATTGCTCGCGTCAACGAGGATATTTCACTGGTTGATTTTGAGGCGTCTGTCATCCAGGTGGTTACTGATGTTGAACAGAAGTATTGGGATCTCGTTACTGCTTATCGCAGCCTTGATACTGCTGTACGCGGGCGCGAGTTGGCACGCCGGACGTGGGAGTACAACAAAAAGCGGCTTGAAGTCGGTGCTGGCCGTTTGGATGATGAAGCTCAGGCGAGATCACAATATTACAATTTCGAAGCTCAAGTACAGACAGCGTTAGCTGGTCCAAATGGGCTTTACGAAACAGAGCAGGAGTTGCGGTACATGGTGGGGATGGTTGCCACCGACGGGCGTCTGTTACGGCCGACCACAGAGCCGATTGATGTGCGGGTGGTGTTTGATTGGGAGAGCGCCCTGGCTCAGGCTTTGGAACGCCGGGCAGAAATTCGCAGGCAGAAATTTCAGGTGAAACGCCGAGATATGGAATTGGTCGCTGCGAGACTGAACTACAAGCCAAGGTTTGATCTTGTCAGCCAATATCGCTGGTATGGGCTGGGAAATCATTTGATTGGTAACAAGGACGCTACTCTCGATAACATGTACGGCGAGATTACGGGTGGCAACTATCAGGAATGGCAGGCCGGCGTAGACTTGCGATTTCCGGTTGGGCTACGAACAGCTGGTCTCGCGATTGCAAACGCCAAACTAAACGTGAAGCGTGAGCGTGCTATCCTTGCGGAAACAGAATTTCTGATCAGTCACAATCTTTCAAATGCGGCGAGACAAGTCTCGACGACCCACGAACTACTGGAAACCAATTACGATCGATTGATCGCTGATTTGAATCAGGTCGATGTGCTCGATGCTCGTTATCGAATCGGTTCAGACAACATACGTGACCTGCTTCTTGCGCAGAGGCAATTGGTCAACAGTGCGACGGAATTCTATGGCTCGCTTTCTAGATACAACTTGGCGATCCGGGATTTTCATCGCGAGAAGGGGTCGCTTTTGGCCTACAACAACGTGCAACTTGCCGAGGGGCCATGGGCAAAGGGTGCTGAGTATGATGCATACCGAACTGGGCGGTTCCTGCGGCCGAGCATTCTTCCCGGCATGAAAACGAGTCCTGCTCCTTTAACCAGTGGGCCATTCAATCCATCTGCGAAGCAGAACACGTCTGCTGCAACTAGCCCTGCAACTGAAGCACTTCTGGAAATGCCACTTCCGGCAGGGCTGGATGATGAATCTCGCGCTGGGCAGTTACCAAGAGATGATCAAGATTCTGGGAAACCTGAGCCAGCGAAAGCAAAAGCGGGCGAGCAAACGGGGCGTGCTCCGCAAGCGTCTTCGACGGAGGTCCTTCCCAGTGCTTCTGGTGTAGGTGGAGCAGTTGGCTCTCCCTCGGCAGCAGAGGGGCGTCTGCCGGAATTGCCAGCAGCAACGAAGTGAATCGCCCGAGTCTTGGTTTTGGCGATGGCTTTATGATTTGGGTTTGGGGTCATTGCCGTTCGTAGCGTACTCGGTAGACGGGGATTTGGTGCTGTCTGCTGCGGCGTTCAAAATGGGTTCGATAGTCCAGGTCGTGATCCGCCGCCGCTTCCTCTTCCGGAATCGGTACCCCAAATTCAGGTGCAAGTTCGGCAATCATCTCAACGGTGTTTTCAAAGTAGTCCAGAACGTCTGTCCAGAAGTGGAAGCGTCCACCTGGTCGCAACACCTTGGAAATGTTGCGGATACTGGCCTTGTTCACGACTCTTCGTTTTCGATGCCGCTTCTTCCACCAGGGATCTGGGAAGTAGACGTGCACTGCTTCGATACTGTTTTCATCAATACGATCCTTGAGTAGTGGTTCCGCGTTTCCGCTGACCATGATGGCATTGAGGTTTGAATCGGGTGTCTCGGTTCGGGATCTGAGCAGCCGACCCGCAGAATGGGCGGCATACTTTGCCATGATTTCAACACCAAGAAAATTGTGTTCTGGATTGGCGGCAGAAGCAGTCGTCATGAAGAGGCCTTTGCCAGAACCAATTTCAATTTCCAGCGGAGCGTTGTTGCCAAACATACTTGTACTGGTCAGCTTTTCGGGCAGGTCATCGACATTACGAAGCACTTCGGAGAGGTCGAGGCTGGCAGGAGGGCGTTTGATGGGGCTGCGTGGCATGGGATTGTGTCAAAGAGAGCCTGTGATTCGATCGTTGGGTGTGGGTACCGACGCATTTGGGCGACGTCGGAATGTCCAACCAAGCACATCGTAACCGGCGGAGATTTCCCTACAATGACGTGTCTGGTCTGAATCGATTCCTAAAAAACAATGTTCACGGCGACCATGGCAAACGCGAAAGCCAATTTTAACGGATTGCAAATAGCTGCATTGGAGAGCAGACGTGCCGATGATATGGCTCGTCTGATCACGCGAGTTGGTGGTGTTTCTCATGTCAGCCCCTCCATGCGAGAGGTGCCGATTGAGCCCAATCGTGGTGCAATCGATTTTGCCTATCGGCTGATGACTGGGCAAGT
>CAXGRW010000059.1:0-14516 GCA_964012125.1 uncultured Rhodopirellula sp. | reverse complement strand
TGCAACTCACGAGCACTCTCAAATGCATCCCGCAAACTTTCGGGCTGCTCAGCCTTAGGCATCTCTACCGGTGCTTCCCGATCAATCCCCAGATCAGCCAGAAGGGCAATGGCTTGCTCTGATTGCGTACCAGGAATCCTGCTGGCAGTATTCAACAACTCGCGAGCCCGTGCCTCAGCTCGTTTACGTTCGACTGGCTTTTTCACTTTTTCGGTATCTTTCGAACGCAGAAGATAAGCTTTCGCTAATGCTATCCGCAGATCCTGGACGGTGGATGCAGCACGTTCGTTGGGTCGAATTTCTTTTTCAAGCGGCTCTCCCCGATCAATCCCCATTTGATAGTTGGGGGGGCTCTTTTCCAAACCTAGCCGAATGATCCCGTTCAAAGCTTGATACTTCGCGTCACGCAACGCATCCGCGTCGGGTTGCTCGAGCATTCGAAGATAACTATCCAGTGCTTTTTCTTTCTGCCCAAGCTGCTCCTCAACCTGACCACGTTGCAACGTGGCAATGGCCCCCTGCGCATAACGACCATAGTTTTCACTCAACTCGACGAAGGACTTGAGGGCTTGTTCAAGGAGTTCTTTGCCGTCTTTCCGGGGATCATCGTAGGTACCGGCAGCCAAACGTCGTGATTCAGCCGCACTATTCATCGCCTGCAGGAACTCACCACGGTATCTATCTCGAAGCGCCTTTGCGTCAGGCCCTGGTGCTTTGGCACCAGCCATTTGCTTCAGTTTTTCGCGTAGGTCTTCAACGATCGCGTCAAAAGTCTTGGATGCGGCCAGATAGGACTGGGCGGCTTCCGACCGCGTTGCTTCATCGGGTTCACCTGCCATCAACTGGGTGGCGCGAACCAACTGCAACTTACCGAGCTTCAAGCGAGCTTCAGAAAGCCTCGGATGGCCCTCTTTTTTTAGAAACGACGTGATTTCGGCTTCGGCCAAACGGAAACTTTCATTTCGCTTGTCACCGTTACGCGAACTAATCGCCGACTCGATGTAAGTTTGGGCCCTCTCCAATGGAATCGCATCCAAGAAATCCTCTGACACTCCCGGATACTCGGAAATCCGATCCAAGTATGCCAATGCCGTGTCAAAGTACTGCGCTGCTCGTAACTGCTTAACAAAGTCTTTTGCGGGCTCACCCGCAGCAAACACTTGGCTAGTCGCCACAGACAACAGTAGAAAAAGCTTGACGGGTAACAAACGCAGCATCCCTCGGAATCCTGAAAAGCTTGGCATAGGATTTTGTCTGTCTAGAGGAGAAAAGGTGTCACGGAGATATCGAAGCAAACGGTTTTTTTAAAAGCTGAATGCAAACCCGCCCACAAACACTAGATTAAGAGGGGTAGACGCCCCGTTCAAGCATAGCCCACTCAGCAGGCCCTTCGATGCGGATTCCATCACAGTTTGACGATGACAATCTTTACCGCAAAAAAATACCCCGCGGAGAGTCCGTAAAGACGTTTCGTAGGCTCATACGACTCGCACTAGGGCTTGCTTTGGTTGTGGTGGTGATGCTGCAAGCCGCAAAACCCGCCGTTTATCGACCTTTTTTTGGACACTTGCCGGCAAAATCAGGCGGAGCAGCGGCCAGCTTACCGTCCGCCTTCGCCGAGCGCACTGCGGTGTCGACGGGCGGAAATGCAAAAGCTGGACAAACTCAGTATTCCCCCAAGGATGGCCAAATAGCCAACCAATTGATTTTGCAACTTTCTCGACAAGAGCAGGTCAGTTGGACGGTCACACTCTCACGTTCCCTACGCGGACTCAAAATCGAGAAAATTCCGGATGCAATCGCTGCAACGGCACAAAAGATCAAATTCGACCCTGATTTGAGCTCTGCAAAACGTGCAGAGTGGGAATTCGCAGTTCAAGATCTAGCCGGCAACATGCCGGCCCCCGAAAAAGATCCCGAAAAAGATCCCAAATATGGTTTGCCCCAGAAGAACGCTTTACTAGCGGCCCTAGACGAGGCTGCGGCAAATCGTGTCATCGATGGAAGCGTGTGGAGATCAGACGATTTCGATAGTTTTTACCGCGCCCTCGATTCCGCGAGCCAATTACCAGACTCCGGAACTGCGACCGTCGGTGCCTTACCATTGCTGCAACAACCTGATGTCTTTCTCAATCAGATGGTGACAATCCATGGCAACGTTGCGTTGGTGGAAAATATAAAAGCACCTGAAAACCCCTACGGCATCCAAGACTACTGGCAACTCTGGATAAAACCGGCAGAAGGCGCGGATCGCCCAATCGTCGCAGTCGTGCCCGATGTGCCACGGTCAGTTTCAGAACAAGCAGGCACGCAAATAGCAGCTACCGAAGGAGCACAGATCTCGGTTGTCGGAAAATTCCTCAAACGCCTCGCTTACAAATCGGGGGCGGGAGCCGACTTGGCTCCAGTGGTCATTGGTCGCATCACTTACGCACCGTTTGCTGAAGGCGAGCAAACAACCAGACCGACCGCAAATGAAACAAACGTTTCAACAAGCAAGTTCTGGCTCATTGCCTCGATTTCATGCGTTGGCGGTGTTGGATTGGCGATCCTCTTGATGTGGCGAACCAGCGTATTGGCCAAACAATCGCGAAAGCTTCGCAAAGCTCACCGACAGGATCCGGAAGAATTTCTAAAAGGCCTGGGCGAACAATCCCCCACGGGACCTTCCGTGGCAGAGCAGGAACACTCATGAAGATTTGCAGCAATACCACGCGACTTACTTGCAACTGCTTGCCACCGATTGCAAAGCATATCTATCTGCAATGCGTGCTGACATTAGTCTTTCTTATGTGCGGTAGCAGCGTCGGTTACACAGGTGAGTCTGTTATTCCCCTGCTAAGCGGATTCGACCAGGAACGTGTTGCTGCCACCTACCCGCCCACCGATGAAAAGACGCTTGGTGAACTCGCGAAATTACTGTACCGACTGCGTGCAGTAGATCCTACCAAGTTGCAATCCATGGCAACTCAAAACGCGAACGAGTCGGAACCAGAAGCGTCCCAGACAATGTCCGTCGGCGACGCCGCTCCACTTAACGGCACGATCAAGTCCATGCAGTTGGTGCCAATTCCCAAAAAGCTGATCGAATTTCTCGAGTTTAAACAGCTTCATGTTTTGACGGTGCAAATTAACGACGGGAAAGAAATCAAGGTGATTACTTTCCCACTTCCTCAAGGTGCCAAGGTCGGAGATCGGCTTGAAGGTGCGGGAGTTGCGCTGCAAGTCCAACAATCGCCGGACAATGCAGCACCCATCACTTCGGCGATCCTCTGCAATCGACTTCGCTGGCTGCCCACATCGTCACCGATCACAGGCTGGCAACTGCTGCGTGATCAAGGAGTGGACATCAGTCTGCTAGCCGGCTTGGGCACAAGAAATCGCCAAATGCTGCTGGCCGAAGACGGCGATGCGTTTTATTCAATGATGGCAGCAGCATCTGCCTTGGAGCCAAGCAAGAAAGAAATCCCTGCGCCAAGTGAAATTGCACCAGTCGCATTACTACAGGGCTCATCGGAGCTTACTGGTCAATGGATACGAATGAATTTGGAAACGGTCCTGATCACGCGGATCTCGGTCACAGAACCTCAGCGGCAGGCGGAACTGGGCAGTGATCACTACTACCAGATCGACGCGGTCGGTGACCTGGGAAATGTAGTCGTACAAATCGAGCGTCCTGCGGGCGACACTGGCCCGCCAGCCAGCTTCAACAATCGCTATCCAGTATCCGTTGTCACGCGAAGCCTGCCCGTTTTTCTCGAAAAGCAAATTCAGCAGCAAGAGGGTGGGGATGCCGTCATCAGTGAGCTAAAAACGATGATTCAGATGGATGGCTTTTTCTTTCGGCTCTGGAGCTATGAAACCGACTTCATGGCTCAACATGGTGGCGGAGACCAATTCGGTCCACTGGTGATCGCGGCAACGATTCGCAACAAACAACCCGATTCAACAGACCCCACGGGAGTCAATTTGATCGGGAGTGCTGCAGCATGTGCGTTGATTCTCGGAATTTTCGGAATTTGGGCGTGGCAGCGACGAACTGATTCTCGTGACCGAGCTGTGCGGGATAGAAAAAAAGAAAAGGAAGCAGAAAGCCTGCGAATACCCTGAATGCTGGCCCACGCCCCACAATCAAGCTGATCGACTACTTGACCAGAACGCCACAACCGACAGGATATCAGTCGCCAAGAATCAGTCACAAAAACAATCCCGCCATTTTATGAGAGGCCGACAACATGCGCCGCGCCAAAATTACTGTCATCGGAGCCGGAAACGTAGGAGCAACATGTGCACATTGGTGCGCTGCCGCTGAACTCGGCGATGTCGTGCTGCTGGATATTCCACGTACAGAAGATATGCCGCGTGGCAAAGCACTTGACCTGATGCAAGCCTCGCCGATTTTCGGATTCGACTCAAATATCGTCGGGACCACTTCCTACGATGACACCGTCGACAGCGACGTCATCGTTGTTACTGCCGGTATTCCCCGTAAACCAGGCATGAGTCGTGATGACTTGCTAAGCACGAATGCCAAAATTGTTACAAGCGTCGGTGAGCAGATCAAAGCGACTAGCCCAAATGCAGTCGTCATCGTGGTCAGTAATCCACTGGATGCTATGGTCCAGCAAATGTGGAAAGTGACTGGATTTGACTCCGCACGTGTCTGTGGACAGGCCGGTGTCCTCGACACAGCACGCTACCGAACTTTCCTCGCTATGGAACTAGGTGTAAGCGTTGAAGACATCAGTGCACTCCTTATGGGTGGTCACGGAGACACAATGGTGCCAATTCCGAGCTGCACCAGCGTAGGAGGCATTCCAATCACCCAGTTGATCGATTCGTCTCGTCTCGAAGAAATCGTCGATCGAACACGAAAAGGTGGTGCTGAGATCGTCTCGCTGCTGAAAACTGGAAGTGCCTACTACGCACCTGCTGCGGCCTGTGCGCAGATGGTTGAAGCGGTTGTACGCGACAAAAAACGAGTGATTCCCGTCGCTGCGTTGTGCAACGATGAGTATTCGGTCGGTGGTTACTACGTCGGCGTTCCTGTCGTCATGGGCAGTGGTGGTGTGGAAAAGATCATCAAGCTCGATCTCACCGACAACGAAACCGCAGCCTTTGAAAATAGCGTTGATGCAGTGAAGCAATTGGTAGCAACCATGGATCAATTGCTATCGGCTTAAGCGTCAGTCGAATATTTCTCTTTGCAAAATAGCGAAATCGACTTTTTCGCCGCCTTGGAATCTCATCAGCGTTGACATCACTCCAAGCGCGGCCTTAGTTTCTAGGTCAATCATTTACGCAATTCTAATTTTGTTTGCGCTGTTTTTTTAAATCGCCTCTCTTTTCGTAGAAGCCATGGATCGTTTTCACAAGTCGATGTCATGGAACCAACCCGCGGAATCGGAATCCGAAAAGCACAACGCCCAAGCCCACCCGTGGGACAGTGACGAAGCAATTTCGAACAACTCGAATGCTTCGTTTGGCCTTGCTGACACTTGGTCACACAACACCTCGCACCGCAGTTTCTTCCTGCCGGTACATTACTCTGAGAACTATCAATATCCGTTATTGGTCTGGTTTCATAGCAACGGATTCAATGAGCACCAGATTGACCAAGTGATGCCGCACATCAGCCTACGGAACTACGTAGGTGTGGGAATCCGCGGAACCAAAGCCATTGATTCAGTGGGTCACCGATTTGACTGGCACCACAGTCCTGCAGGCATTGCGACAACCCAGGAAGCAGTAACACAAGCAATCGAGTCGGCTGCCGAGCGTTTTTCAATCAATCCATCACGCGTCGTTTTGGCTGGTTATCGCGAGGGTGGAACGATGGCCTTGCGAACTGCGATGAGAGAACCGGATCGTTTCGCGGGCGTGATTTCGCTGGGTGGGCGAATGCCAAACGGCTCGATCCGAAACATTCACCAGTTGCGTGAACGCCGTATGCCGATGCTTTGGCAGTGGGGTACCGAGAACACCCAGTTCAGCCAGCAAAATCTAAAAACTGATTTCCAGATGTGCATGGCAATTGGTAGCCGGGTCGAAGTGCGACAATACCCCGGTGACGACGAGATGACCACCATCGCACTTCATGATCTTGATGAGTGGACGATGCGGCATGTCGTCGCGGATTCATCCATACAAGACTCAGATCGCTGGGCATCCAGCCCGACACTTTACTCAAGCAATTGATCTGATTTCACACCATCCGTGGGCTTACTCGACAGACGTAACTGATCCCGTTTGTTCAGTTTTGGAATCACGAGTGATGCCGAGTCGTCGGCCATGAGGTACACTTAGGGTGCGGACTCCGTCCGCGGGGTATGAGTGTTGCAGCCTTGCACCTGACGCCAAGAACCAGAAGTCACTCCAAGAACACGACCGACGACGCCATGCCTTCATCCGATGATTTACAGAACAGTGATCAACCGGAATCAACAACAAACTCTGACTCCGCTGGCTCCAACAGCAAGACAGTCTTGCTTGTGGACGATGACATTGAAATTGTCGAAGCCGTACGTTATGCGTTGGAAGGCGGTGGCTACACTGTAGTAGTTGCCCGTGACGGGAATCAAGGCTTGGCACTTGCGGAACGAGAGAACCCAGACTTGATTGTCCTGGACATGATGATGCCTAAACGTAGTGGTTTCCTAGTACTTGAAAAACTCCGGCGTCTGCGTACCGAGCCGCTGCCGGTGATCATGATTACCGGTAACGAAGGAAGTCGCCACAAAGCTTATGCTGAGCTTTTGGGTGTAAGTGATTACATCCGCAAGCCGTTTCCGATGGAACGCCTGATCGCCTCAGTGGACAAACTGATCGGATCATGAGTTTCGAGGAAGAAAGCAAAACGACTGAGCGACTTTCCCGCCAAATCGTGATTGCTGCCGCGATCACAGGTGCCCTTGGCATCGCGGTAGGTGCCTTCGGTGCTCACGGCTTGGAATCACTCTTCAATAACCGCGGCTATGATGCTGCTTTTGCAGCGAAACGATCGGATCAATTCGAAGTTGGCGTGCGTTATCACTTGTTGCAATCAGCCATGCTCTTGGCATTGGGCGCCCTGTCTTTCGGTGCCCAAAAGTGGCGAAGATGGTCACTACGTTTGAGCCTGGTCGGGCAAACTTTATTTTGCGGCAGTCTCTACCTGCTAGTTCTCACAGATACACCCAAATTGGGAGCAATCACTCCGCTGGGTGGAATATGCCTAATTTTTTCATGGCTTATGCTGATCCCACTGTGCTGGAAATCAGGGGATGAATGACGCCTGAACGTCAGCATTTCATCAGAAAACGAAGTCCGGGTCCTCCCCGTGAACGAGTGAATCGCTTACGGTGTTGTGAGGTCAGTCCTCATTGCTCTTGCTCATGCAATCTCCGCCGATGTCCACCGCGGTTCACCCAGAAATCGAGTTTCCCAAAAACTGGCACCGCCGTCATTTACTTGATTTGGAAAGCCTGTCTCCGGAAGAAATCTCCACGATTCTGGACGTGGCGCAGCAACTCAAGGAACTGACACAGGGGTGCCGGCAAAAGATCTCTCTACTGGCGGGAAAAACCTGTGCAAACTTGTTCTTTGAGAACAGCACACGTACCCGAAACAGTTTTTCTCTGGCTGCCAAACGACTTGGCGCCGACACGGTCGAATTCAGCAGTGCCGGCAGCAGCGTTGCCAAAGGCGAGACCTTTGTAGACACCGCCAAAACTATCGAGGCCATGGGTGTTGAGTGGGTTGTGACTCGCCACGGCACACCAGGAACACCTCACTTGCTTTCACGCGAACTGAATTGCTGCGTGCTCAACGCGGGAGACGGACCCCACGGTCATCCGACCCAAGGCCTGCTCGACATGCTGACGATCAAGCAACATCGGGGTGACATCAAAGGCCTGACGGTGGCATTGGTAGGCGACATCGCACACAGCCGCACCGCAAGGAGCAACATTTGGGGACTCAGCAAAATGGGCGCACATGTCATCATCTGTGGACCTCCTACCCTCGTGAGTCCCAGGTGGACTGAACTCGGCTTTGAAGTCGCTCACCACCTCGATGATATCCTTCCACGTTGCGATGTTCTTAATCTGCTCCGAATTCAGTTTGAAAGACAGCGAGCCAGACCCTTTCCGAGCGTACATGAATACGCTGCTCTCTACGCCATGAACGGCGCTAGAATGCAAAAGGCGAAAGATGACATCCTGATCATGGCCCCCGGGCCAATCAATCGCGGTGTCGAGATCACACCGGAAGTCGCCGACGGACCGCACTCCGTCATTTTGGAACAAGTCACCAATGGTATCGCTGTCCGGATGGCTGCACTTTGGCTGCTGTCTGGTGCGAACGAGCGAGCCAACGCTAATGCAACAAGTTCACCCACCGACTGATCAACACAGCCCACCTGAAGGGCAACCACGCGTCAAAGCCGAGCCAAGCAACACAACTCCATGAACGAATCAGCCAAGAGTGACCTGCTCATTGAAAATGCCCGACTGGTGGACCCAAGTCAGGATTTGGATCTCTCGGCAAGGCTCTTGGTCATCAACGGATGTGTCTCAAAAATCAATCCTACCGATCAGGAAGTTCCCGCAGCATGTGAACGCCTTGATGCCATGGGCAGGGTTGTTGCCCCGGGACTTGTTGATTTGGGTGCTGAACTTCGCGAGCCGGGCAGTGAAGAAGACGAGACGATTGAATCTGGTAGCCACGCTGCGCTAGCTGGTGGCTTCACTTCAGTGCTTTGCTGCAGCAGCACCAGACCGTGCATTGATTCACCCGGCGCGGTCGAGTTTGTTCGTCAAAAAGCCACCAAAGCACGGGGCGCACGAGTTCATGTGATTGGATGCCTGAGCAAGGGACGTGAGGGCGAGCAAATGGCCGAACTTGGTTTGCTTTCCGTTGCGGGAGCGGTCGCCTTCAGCGATGCCCCAAAATCGATGCCAAACGACGCATTGCTAAAACGCGCGCTCGAATATTGCCGGATGTTCAATCTTCCAATTTTTGATCGCCCTGAAGTCCCCGAACTGGCTGAGGGCGGCATGATGCATGATGGTCAAGTCTCGCTTGTGCTCGGTTTGAAAGGCTTGCCCACCGAGGCGGAAGACTTGGCGGTCGCTCGCGATGTACGCCTTGCCGAAGCCACCGCGGGACGCCTGCACGTCGGTCCGGTCAGCACCATGGGGGCAGTCGACATGATCCGGCGAGTCAAATCACGCGGGATTGATGTGACTGCTTCGGTTTGTCCACACAATCTATGTCTTTCCGATCTCCAACTGCGATCATTCGATTCCAAATACAAAGTGCACCCACCACTGCGCAGCGAAAAACACGTAGAAACTCTTCGCAACGCATTAGCTGACGGCACGATTGATGCGATTCAAAGCGGGCACATGCCACGCAGTCGAGAGAAGAAGATGGACGATCTTGATCTCTCACCATTCGGTGGAGCCAGTTTGGAAACAACGCTTGCAACCACAATCACCTACATGGTGGCAGAGCAATTGATTGACTGGAAAACCGCGATCGACCGGCTTTCAACAGCACCGGCACGAATCGCCGGAGTCCCGGGCGGCACACTCCAAGCAGGTGTTCCGGCTGACATTGTCATCATCGATCCCGAAGCCACTTGGACCGTCGACGGAACTCGCTTTCGCTCAAACTGCATCAGCAGCCCCTTAGATGGCCATACACTACAAGGCAGAGCAACCCATACGATCGTGGGAGGCGAAATTCGCTATCGCTTGCAGCCCGAGCTTGAGCACCTCGCCTGAGCCGTGTTGCAATCGTGTCACAGCGGCATCAACTCTAGCTCATTGATCGGGCGAGCAATTAAATTCAGCTTATTCGCCGGATGGGTCAACTACGCTCTCGGCCTTCAGTGGCTCGGCACTGCCTGCTCCCTGACGAAGAACAATCGCCTGATTAGTGCCGGAAACCGGGAAAACCTCTCTCATTCCCCCTGGCCAAGCAACCGTAATCGACTCGACTGACTGCACATCACCCAAACCGAAAGTGACCGCCTTTTCACACTGGCTGAGGTAGCTTCGAGTTGGCATCACACACTGCCGCAGCACTCGCTCCCCAAGTGCGAGTTCAACTGTCGCTCCGATCCCGTCTCGGTTGGCATCAGTACCCTCCAGGCTAACTCGCAACCAGTGATACCCAGTGCTTTGCTCGTTTCGGAAGACTGCTGGCTTTCCATCACTCACGGCTATGACAACATCCTGGTCCCCATCTTCATCAAAATCACCGAACACGGCTCCCCGTCCGACAATCGGTTGGTAAAAATCTTCACCAACAGATGATTCGGGCGCTAGTACGAGCTCGCTTTTGGCGTCCCGTCCTGCATTCCAGAACAGCTGGGGTGGTTGGGCATAACGCTGGGTTGCCTGGACCTTGGAAATTTCTTCTTCAAGGTGCCCATTCGCACCGAGCAGATCGAAACGACCATCAAGGTCGACGTCGAAGAAAAACAGCCCGAATGTCAGTCCCTGCCGTGTTGGTGGACCAAAGCCCGTATACATCGCTGCATCCGTGAACTGTTTTTTGCCTGCCCGAGCCATGTAAAGTGCACTCGGCTCATTCGCAAAGTTACCGATTCCGATCGCAAGCGTTCCGTTATCTCGAAACTGAGCCGTATCGATCCCCATCGCGCCACGGGCATTACCAGTGCTACGATCGAATGCGATCCCACAAATTCGGCCTACCTCGGAGAACGTCCCATCGCGGTTATTTTCAAAAAGAAAATTCCGGACCGTATCGTTTGCTACCACGATGTCCAGCCAGCCGTCACCATTAAAATCGACTGGCGCTAGTCCCATTGCTTTCCCGAGCGGGACGCCCGTGTCATCGTTTCGAATCTGGATACCTGCCTTCTCAGAGACATCAGTGAAACTTCCGTCGCCGTCATTGTGGTACAGATACGAGAATGATCCAGAAAAGGCCTTCGGCGGGCCGTAGGCCCGTGACTCACCATCGAGTGTAAATTTCTGACTCAGGTCTGCGTCTTTGCTCCACGTCACGTAGTTGCAGACGAATAGGTCCAGCAAGCCATCATTGTCGTAATCAAAGAACCCACAACTGGTGCCCCATTTGTCGTCTCCGCCTCCAACACCTGCGTCATCGGTAACATCTTCAAAAACCCCTCCCTCATTTCTCAGCAGCCGATTTTTTCCAACCGCCGACAAAAAGATGTCCGTATCTCCATCGTTGTCGTAGTCGCCGACCGCCGCGCCCATTCCATACAAGTTCTTTCCAACCCCCGCCTCTTCGGTCACATCAGTGAACTGAAACTTCCCATCACCTTTGTATAACCGGCACGGAGAGTCGAGTTGACCGCGAGTATCCCAGGGCCAACGGGTTGAATTGACAAACAGCAGGTCTTGGTGCCCGTCGCCGTTGTAATCCAGCACGGCTGCGCCGCTTCCCATCGTTTCGGGCAACAACTTCTGACCTTCACGACCTGAGTCATGCGTGAAATTAATACCGGACGAGGTCGCAACACTCTTCATTACCAGTTGCGGCATTACCCGATCGTTTTCCTCTCGTTGCTTTGGGAGAGTCACTTCTGACTCAGTTGAATCCTCCTGCCGCACACCCATGTTCAGGTAAACCAAAGCCGCGATGACTGGAATACCCAAGATCATGAAAACTACCAAGGACGCTCGTAAAGCACTGGCGATCACCGCATCATTTTGCACGTCATCGTCATCATCAAGCTGGTTTTCGTCGAGGTTATTCATCAATTCCCATCTCAATCGGCAGCGGCAACATCCGGCTCAGCGTCTGTCACAACTTCAGTGCGTTGCATGTCATAAATCACAAGTGCTTCGGCTGCATGATTTGCCGCCGGATAACGGCGCCGCGCCGCAGGGATCGCAACTTCCGCCGCATTGTCGTCGGGTTTGTAGCGGGTGTGAAGCATACGGTGATGTTGCTCCTGCTCAGTATCACCAATCAAACCATAAATTTCAGCCAAATTGGCATGGGCAGTTACATTCTCGGCATCGATATCAAGCACCTGTTGAAACTGCTGAATAGCATCCTGAGAGTATTTTTCAAATCCTCCTTCAATATCCAGCACCTCAGCACGCTGAGCCAAGTCAACCAAAGTCAATCCCAACGCATTGCGTACTGCATAGTCGAGAGAAAAGTCAAAGCCTCGCTCCGGTACCTTCGTTTGCAATACAGCTCGCAATGACTCTGCCGCTGCCTCCAGGTTTCCCTGCTGGCGGTTAACAATCCCACTCAACCATCCATGCGTCCACGAAGGTGGTGGCGGATCCATCTCCCCCGCCCGAGTGAGTGATTCGGTCGCTCCGTTCAGATCCCCCTCGGCAAACTGAACTCTCGCCATGTTTAACGGGCCGTCAAATCGCCCCAACGCCTCAACTTCAGCAAATGCCTCGCCTGCTTGCTTGAGCTCAGCCTTTCCCTTGAGCAGCAAACCTATCCCGTAGTCGTTCCATCGCTGCCACTCTGGAATCTGACCTGAAGATGGAGCAACAGCCACACTTTCAAAGTTTGGATCCACCTGATCAACAACGAGCAAGGAAACAGTATCGCTAGCAATTTC
Organism: uncultured Rhodopirellula sp.; assembly: GCA_964012125.1. Classification (GTDB taxonomy): domain Bacteria; phylum Planctomycetota; class Planctomycetia; order Pirellulales; family Pirellulaceae; genus Rubripirellula. The sequence goes on along the minus strand of CAXGRW010000059.1, from coordinate 1,945 downwards.
AATGATTGGCAGATCGTTGGGGTCACCAACCTGACCCAAATCCAATGGGTCGACCTCGGGATCGCGATCTGCACGGATATAGTCCAGATACTCCGTATCAAACTTTCGATATAGCAGTTTCGCCGTAACCACAATCGGCTCGTTGGTTTGGTCCGGTACAGTGAGTTTGTAATGCACTGACTGACCGGCGCCTGGAGGCATCTGGTGGCTGTACAGCGGAGTGAAAATGTTCTGTGCGTTTCGACGATTGATCCGATTTCCGTCGCGGTCTAGCATGAATGTGTTCACAAAGTGCGACCATGAATCGACCACCTCGCGATCATCACGGTGCCCGCTTTGGCCGATTAATCGCCCGCCTTGGGTGGCTGTCATTTCGATCCAAATCTGATTTGAGTCGGTAGTACCTTGGCTGAAATGGTGGCCTAACTTCATTGTCCTCAATACAGTTTCGATCAGGTAGGTTTTCCCCTTCTCAACCTGAGCAGTATCCGCCAAGGGTGCCTGCAGGACGCCATCGATCGCTCCCCCTTGCTTCAGGCCAAAGATATCTACGCGTAGCGTGCCCTCAAGGTATTTCCGGTGCAATTCCACTTGGTCCTGATCACCCATCCAGTGTCCTAGAGCAGAGTTGGCACTTGGAAACGAGTGAGTGTGCACGCCAAGACCACCAAGTTGTTCCATGTACTTCGCCCCGAACTCATCACTCGCGACTGCCGGCATGTGACACTCGTTGCAATTATCTTCAGCTTTTGGTGGATAGTAAAAGCTCCTCGCACCGTGACCAGAGACTCCACTCAACAAGTAGCTGTCGTAGTGATTTTGCCCCCGCAAAAATTCCTTGTATGCGGTGACTTCACCGGGCAAAGAAACTTTGTGGCATGATGAACAAAACTCGGCCGTCTTGTGCATTGGTTTCAGCATTTCATGTTTATGAAAGGCGGGCTTTGCCTTCACCATCAACGAATTCAGTTCCGATAGGATCGGGTTGTCGCTGTAAGCGAAAGGATAATGCTTTGGTTCGTCGATGGTGTAATCCGCGTTGCCAACACTACTATCAACGGATTGAATAGCATGACAAACAGCACAGGAAATACCGGCATGTGCTGTCGGGTCATTCACATCATCGTAATCGGGGTCATCAAACCGCCCGGAGAAGAACGGAACGGGATCGTGGCAACCCGCACACCATCGTGACGCCTGCAGGCTGCCAGCTCTTTCGGTCGCGACCTTTCGTGTCTCACGAACCGAAGCTCGGTAAGCGGGATTATTGAAGCTACTGAGTTTGTGTGCGCTGTGTAACGCCGAGTCGTAAATGTCCTCATGACATTTAAGACAGTACTCATCGTTCATCAGCGTCTTCGCAGAGATAAACTTCCCGGAAACGGTTCTTGCCAACGAAGGCTCAAAATATTTCTCACCGTCGACTGGTCCTGCATCCCCGCTGATCCTTGGGTCAGAAGCTTGGAAGCCAACCATCAAAATAACAATGGCACCAATTGCCAATCCGACGCGTCGACCAATGTGCCACTTGATCCGCGGTCCGACCAGTCGGTGTAGCCAGTACAGCCATACCGCCCCCAACGGTGCCAAAAAGTGCATCCAGTACACCACGTTGCGAGTGGTTGGATTCACGATCGCAAGCGAGCCCACTCGCATCAGCAGCAAGCCGCTTATCAGAATGACCAATGCCACCGCAAGCAGTGCATAACCAATCTTTACCGCCCGCCGATTTCGACGATTGCGTGCACGCCACATGTGCAGGAAACCAAAACCAACCACGGGCGAGATCAGTAACAAGCCCAAACCCAAGTGCATCAGGAACATCAATTGGTAGAAGTGCGTCTCGTAGACTTCTCCCGTGAACTTCTGAAGCCAGGTGATGGAAGTCAGGTAGAGCCCATTTGCTGCGAGCACCCCGAACAAGGTTAAGACTACATACAACACT
>CAXGRW010000058.1:0-14565 GCA_964012125.1 uncultured Rhodopirellula sp. | reverse complement strand
AACGTCACTGTGCGGCTTCTGCACGGCCACGCGAGGCCGAATCACCGGGCTTTCGCTTGTACAGAACCAAGCGAACACCCGTCTGATCGGCGGGCACCAAACGCGGTGCGGGATTCCCCACCACCGGTTACCCACGCCTTAACCCTGCGAGCAATCGAAATGCAGACATGGGCGATTAGCTGTGCTATCACTCACGCAGTTACTTTTCAGTTGTTGCCCGCATTACCGATACGATTAAACAGAAACGAAGGAGATACCACGAAAGTGGTAGGTGCGACGGGTGCTTCTACAAAGCATTGATTCCTGTCTTAAAAATTCCCACCGACGACCACGACCCATCCAAGTACAGTGAAGCTGAGAGACTCAACGCCACGTCGAACACCAGCACTCAGCACTCAGCACGCTGCGACAAAACAATGCCTGCAGGAGGTCGATTTACGAGTCTGCTTCAATGCGGATTCATTCCCGAACTGAGTTCTCGTACCGCAGTCCTGCCGCCTTCAAGAAATGCAATTAAATGGTGCCAGCACGACGGGGTGCCCATCAGGAAGGTGCGGTCCCCTCATCCGACACCCCGTCGCGATTCCCCTTCCCAGTGTCGTCTTGAGATTTGCATCCTGTTCTGCAATTGGCACGCATTTCCAGCACTGGGAAACGCATGAGCATATGAAAATCATCAACCAGCGCTGATATGATGGCTGGCGGCACTGATAAATTCTCAAGCTGCAAAGCGTTAGGAATCTCCCGTCAACCGCAAGCTGTTGAGCTTCGAACTTCTCAAGCAATGGCGAGAATGCATGCAGGATTGCTCCAAAACGATGCAATAATCTCCTGAAAACAAGCCAAACTGATATTAAAATGCTCCCCTGCTAAACTGGGTGCAAAGCCCCCCTATCCCTCATTCACTGGAGCTCCCAGGTGACTCGCTTTCGACCTCGTATTTTTTGCAACGTGCTACTCCTTCTTGCTCTACTGCTGTTGTCCATCGCGATGCCCAACTGTACGGAGGCTCAAGAAAAACAACCTGCAGAGGCGACGCGTCCACCAACTCAGGAACAACAGAAGCCTGAACCAAGTGATGTCAAAACGGAGGAAAAGCAAAAAGAGGCCTCTGATCCAGAGCCAGCACCTGAGAAGGAAAAAAGGAAACCTGCTCCACCAAAGCCTGCACCGCTCAATGGCATCAACTACATCTTTGATACTCAAATCATGCTGTATGCCGAGCCGCAGATGAACAAGATGATCAAGGCAAAGCAGGCTTTGACCTGCACCGAACTAGAATCCCAGGCGACCGACAAGAAGTGCAAAACCTCACTTGCTAAACGCAGTACAAAACAGCAGACGAAATCAATCTTGTATCGCGAAGCAAGTAAATCGGTTGTGGCAATCCTGATCTCGCGCAAGCACCTCGATCATTGGCATATTGTTCCGGCGGCAACAGGCTTCTTCATTTCCGACGATGGCATCATTGCGACAAATCGGCATGTCTTCAACAAGAGTGATGAGTTCATGTTTGCAATGACCTCGGACTATGTGGTCCATCCGATACAAGAAGTGTTGGGTGCTAACGCGGCCAATGATCTGGCTTTCTGCCGCATTGATTCATCCGAGTACAAAGGACTGCCGCTACGACGAAACGTACCGGTGGGCGGTGACATCAGCTTGATCTCACACCCAAGCGGCCGCTTCTATACATACAGCCATGGTGTGGTTACCCGTCGCTACGTCCGTCCCCCCCAACGCGGACCGGCAAAAACGGAAGAGAACGATGCCGACCAACGGGTCCCCGTTAAAATACCGACGCGTTGGATCACCATCAGCGCGGAATTCGGAAAAGGATCGAGTGGAGGTCCCGTCTTTGATCGACTCGGAAACGTTGTCGGAATGGCGACTTCCACGAACAGCCTCCGAGTTGGTAAGAAGACCGACACCGTATCCCAAATGGTCTTTCGAGATTGTGTGCCCGCTGGTGTGATGTTGGAATCACTCAGACCAAGTTCGCCGAATCAATAAAAGACCAGTGGACGTTCCCGATAAAACAGTCCACGTGGTCTATTAAAAACGTTTGCCGGGTGATCAATGCCGGCGGTTACTCATTCGAAAGTGACGCCCCCCGGACAACAATAACGCCTCCAAATCGGCCTTCCTCCTTTCCAAATCATTGAAGGATCTCGAGACCCCCTCGGCAAGTGGATCCTGAATCGGGTCGCCTCCCACGAGGAAAGTCGAGAGGAACGCAGGTGCGCCTAATCCCGTACTGACGATGTCACGGTCACGTGAGGCTTCGGGGAATCCTACATGAAGAAACCCGACACCGGTTTCATCACGATGACACCCTGAACAGGTATTAAGAGCGAAGCGGTGCCGCACTTCCGGATCAATCTCCAACGGAGTTTGCCAAGGCATATTCACGACAACGTTCGTCTCAGGAATGGCAGTCACAATGGGATTGGACTGATACAACTGAACAAGCGAAATCAGAAATTCCTCGTTCATGATGCCAAAACTTGCAGTCGCCTCAGCAGCGGCAAGGTTGTTCTCGAATGTGGCAGGGTCCAATGTCGGACTGAGATCAAAAAACGGACCTGCGGGAGCGGACCCTGCAGCCAATTCCGTAGGCAAACGAAAGCTGCCTTCAAGAATTGCATCGGCATTGTCAGTCAATAGATCTGCCAACTCAGGGGTATTATTCAGAGTGACAAAGTCTGGCGTTTCAGCCACTGAACCCGGAGTCAGCAAACCCGAATCCTGATCGATAACCCACTCTCGCAGTTCCCAAGGTGTGGCCAAAGCAATATCGTTCGTCCGAATCTGGTTCAAAGCGTTAGCATTTGGACGTCTCACCCCACGTCCGCGATCTGTGAAACGTTTGGTCAGCATGCCCAAATGACGGTTATAATCTCGACCGCCCAGCTTCATTTTTCCAAGAGCATGCCAATCATCCGCCCAACGCTGTAAATCTCTTAACGAATTTGCGGGCAAGTCGTATTCAAGAATAATGGTCATCCCACCGACAGCGGGACCGCCTGTGGGCGTTAACGGTTTTCCGCTTTCATCCAGTACGCCAAACACAAATCGTCCTTCACCGGCACTTAAAACTTCTCCTCCAACAACCTGCCGCAGGTCCATTCGGTTCACGATTGCAAGCAACTTCACGGGTGCGAAACGAAGATCCAATTTCCCTCCTCCCTTTGCAAGCCACGGCTCAATGATTCGTTCCCAAACTGCGGGACGAGAAGGGGTCACATGCCCATTGATCAAACGGTCCTCACCATGCGAGAACAAACTCAAGGCAAATTCAGCCGGATCATTCTCGCCAGCCATCTGCTCTATCAGGTATTTGAATGACCAGACACCCGGCCGCCGTCGATTCGTTCCCGTTCGTAGCGGGTCCTCGATAACACGTAAGTCAGTAATCATCAGCTCATGATCAATGCTCACGTTTCGCATCGCCGCAGGTTCACGTGACCCCCGATCACCTCGTGGAATCGAATTTTCACGATGGCGGGGAATTTTCCCCTGCCCAAATGAAAAGGAAGCGGCGACAAGCAAAATGGACAACGAGCGCGCAGCGGTAGCCAGAAAAGAATGCATGGGTCAACTCCTGCAGTGAGAGAAGCCTTCGACGAGGCGGCAAAGTCCAGGGCACTTAGCGTGAATACGCCGTGATAAGGAATGCCCTTAACATCAATAACGGTGACGGGACAATAACCTCCACTGACTGAACAAGTTTTTTTTAAATCGGAGGAATAATTATGTGAACAAGCATGGAAATAAGATTCAAAAAATTCCCAACCGCAACCCTGCTCCATCAAACGAGACTGTCTGAAAGCAAGACGACAAGGTTCATTGACCTGCTTCTCATGGTAAAAGAGCATTGCTATTTCACTTGAGACGCTGGCAGCAATTCAATGTCGTCACCCCCACGCTGCTAACCAATAAACCGATGCGGTATTTCACCCCTGAGACATCAAACAGAAACGCCCGCAAAAACTTGACTTTGCGGGCGTTTAGCAGAGAATGACGTTATCTACGGTTCACCGATCAACCAATCAGCCAATGCGAAGACTCCGTTGGTGTTGGTTTGCAAATCACGACGATCTTACGAACCTGTTTGAATAACGGGCTGCGTATTGCGATCACTGCAGAGCACAACCAGTAGATTTGAAACCAGCGATGCACGCTGACTCTCATCCAACTCAACAACACTGTCTCTCTGCAGTTGGCCCAGCGCCGCTTCCACCATTCCCACGGCACCATCCACGATACGCGATCTGGCAGCGATAATGGCTCCAGCCTGTTGCCGCTGCAGCATGGCAGCAGCAATCTCGGGAGCATAAGCGAGATGACTAATCCGTGCTTCTAGCACATGCACGCCAGCATCTGACAAGCGTTCCTGAAGATCACTGCGAAGCTGATCGCAGATTTTCTCAGTGCTACCCCTGAGAGAAACTTCATGGTTTTCGCTGTCGTAGGGATAACGTGTCGCAAGGTTTCTTAATGCAGCTTCACTTTGGACTCCAACGAAATCTTCGTAGTCATCAACTTCGAAAAGTGCTTCCGCTGTATCGACGACTTTCCATACAACCACCGCAGAAATTTCAATTGGGTTACCGTCACTATCGTTCACCTTCGATGGCCTGCCCATTGTCCTGCCCTTCTTCTTCAGGATTTTTCCCGTTGCATCTTTTTCTTCAGGAGTCGTCTGGGATCCAGTTTCGAAGTTGCGCACCCTAAGACTTACCTTCTTTTTTGAAAAAAACGGGTTCACCCAAAAGAAACCGGAATCAACGACCGTGCCTCGGTACTCTCCAAATAACAGCAGCACGCGCGAATCATTCGGAGCAATGGCCATCAATCCTGTCAATCCAATAACAGATACCAAAATTGAGAAGATTCCAAAACCAACCAGCACACATCCCCATCCACCAAGGATAGCGCCACCAACGACCGCCAGAATTGCACCAATCAACAGCAGCACAAAACCCATCAACGGCACCCAGCCTTTTGCGGGTAAGATTTTCTTCTCTGTCACAATCGTTCTATTTTCCATTTTTCTACTCCGATGGGATTACCTCACACCTTCACACTTCAGCCACAACAATTTGTTTGAATTCAATGCCTCACTCAGTTGCTCATTACGTTGGCAGCTGGATGAACACGATTTCCGGGCCCTGCTCTCTGTTTTCGACTCTCGAATCTCAACTCTCTGCGTGCGAAATTCTCAACCACTTGCTTTTGTGGGCAACTCAAAACAAAACAGCAACTAGCTCACCAACTCGCAGGACAGATAAAATCCTAGCCGTGCAAACGGACGCCGTGGGCTCATCGTGCGGCCCACACGCCAAACCACAACAAAAAGCCACTATTAACCAGTTCCGTCTTTGTCGTTCATGGGGCGCGCATCTGATAATGGAATGCGGGGAATCAGAAAAAGAAACAGAAGCCCGCATTCAATGCTGCGTGGCGGACAGAAAATCCGTGCGTGTCATCTCGCAGAACCAGAGATGATCAATCAACAGGAGTACATCGCGATGAAACCAAGTTAATTGAATCCGAGGTCCGCGTTCGCAGGCCCCTGATCTATAAAGTGATTCAAAACTTGCACCAGAAGCGATCACTCGACAATCTATACAACGTTTTTCTTTTCATCTCATCGTTCTGCTACCGACGCATACTAAAGCCGGTGATTTCCAGGAATCAGATCACAAAAGCTGACGAATGTAGCGTTGACCAACCACACAATGACCCACAAGACGAAGAGAGGTGACAAGCAGCCGCCGAGACTTCGCTCGCTTCGCCGACGCAGCGGGTTGCGAACGCCCCCAACTTTCCTCATGCATGGCTTGTTGGAAACGATGTCATTGAGACGTTCAATAACAACTAGTGGTTTGGCAAACGCATAGATTAGTCATTGACGTGCCTGTGGCTTGTGCGTATCAACTCAAGGTCAAACAGAAGAGACTTCGCCAAAGTTGCTGGTACCAGGGTCACCATGCATTACCAATCCAAAGCAAAGAGAGCTGCATGAGTTTTGGCGAGCCAAACGCGAACATCAACAAACCCTTGCACACGATTACCGTGGTTTGACATGCACCTTCAGTTTCCTTTGAAACATAATCCAGCTATCGCGGATCGCAAATCTCCGCTCGTTTCCAATTTCATTCGATTCCTGAACAGGTTCATGCTCCACAGCGATGGAAGATTTGAATGGGAACCACTCATCTGGCAGTCGACGCATCGCGCCATGCATCATTTTGCTGTATACCGAAGCTTGGTGACTTTTCTTGTTCAATTGTCGTTTGACATGGGCAAGCTCAAGTTTCAACAACTCAACCTGCTCCAGCAATTCAGTTTTACTTAGTTCGCTCATCACGTTGTTCTCCCACACCATGTCCACCGGGCTGACGATGTATTAACGGACCAAGTTGCCGCTTGTACCCACTTCACTTCTTGCACTCAGCAATAAATTGCAGCGACAGCAAATTCTCTCTCGGTGGCAGCGAGCATCACCAACATTCATCATCAGGTATCAGGACGCCTTGACCTCGCAAACGATTCAGCTGAAAAAATGGTCAATGACGCTAAATCGCCGACCTAATTTCCCCGCAGCACATTTTCTAAACACTGGCCCCACGCAAATCATTCGTGCAGTGATCGTTGAGCCACAAAGAGTATCGAATCTGGTTTGGTGTCTTCAACGAAACACATCTACAGCGACAGAACGGCACCATGAACCGCATTGAGATTAGGCATTGGTTGCGGCCGCTTATACTAGGCTAAATAAGGCGAGCAATCAGGGCGCTGGACCTCGGATAATTTTTGCTCAAGCTGATTGACCACCACAGGTACATCAGCAACTGAGCCAATCACTTTGTGTTCTGCTGCAGTGTTCGCGGCTGGCAGTGTTCGCGGCTGGCAGTGTTCAGTTTTGCTCTTAGTTACGATTGAGGCTGCGACCTGGTATTTTCCCATGCGTTCCTGCTACCCAAGTGGCAAAGCGAGTATCAAGGCAGGGGTATCCCCCGCAGTATTGACTACACTGAACAGACCTCTTTACCGCCGACCGTGTGCACACGACGACTCCACAGATCCAAAGAATACCCTCACAGGCGTCGCATCGGCCGAGCAGAATGCACTATCTTGTCAAAATCCTGATGCCGCTGATGTGATTGCGTCTGACCTATCCTGCTCGGAATTCGCTGAGCTGCTATGATTCTCGCAGAACCCGCGACTGGCAGGTGATTTCTTCAAAGGATTAAGGCAGGGGTACTGCACAATGAGTGACATGTCGGTATTGATCATGATCGCTTCAGCAGCAGCAATCATATTTTTCGTTAAATTCGGGTTGCTGCACGGAATTGATCACATCGCGAATGCAATGTCCTGGAGTGCCAAGACCCGAGGGCAAGTCACCGGTTACGCCACATCAGTTCCCGAACTGGTCTGCCTGGTTTCGGCAGGCTTGGCAGGCGTATGGGAAGCTGGCCTATGGAATATAGCGAGTTCGAACATTATCAATTCAGGCCTCATGTTGTGCGCCGTTTTGTTCTACAAGCAATTCAACGAGTTGCTGAATGTAAGATTCATCGACGAAATCGGCTTTGCAGGTCTGGCGGTCCTCGTCCCCATCCTACTCATGCACTTTGGCATGGATCAGCAGTGGTACCTGGTGCCAATCCTGTTTGGTTTCTTTTTGATCTACCGTTTTGTCGACCGCAAAGTAAACCGGGCCAATCCTGCTCCTACCGACGCCGCCGAGACTGAAGATGCGGCTGTTGGGAGCCTGCCATTTGGAATCATTATAGGGATCTCTGCCCTGATTGCGATCGCGATTGCAGGGATCTTTTTAGGAGAAGCAACGGCTACGGTTGTCGACCAGATGGGTGTGCGTCCCGAGATTGCTGGTTGGATCCTTGGCGTCGTCACCAGCATTCCCGAACTAGTCAGTTTCTTTGCAATCTATGCAGCTTCGAAGCGAGCCGGGAAATCACAAAGCCTCAATGACACACAGGAAGCACTGGATAATCTGACAGGTTCCAACATGGCGAATGTCAGCATCGTTTACCCCTTTGGCCTGGCCGCTTACCTGCTGGCTAATGTACTGTTCGCAAGTTGATGCGTCCCTCCATCGAGGCCCGCACCTTCCCAGAAACAGCGGGCATCTTCTGGCAAAGGTGAGACAGCTTTGCACATCAGCGTGACTGCTCCGGACGCAGTCAGCCGTCCGCTTGCACGGTGCAGTGGCAGATCGCTTACAATCTGGTTTCCACCAGAAAGGACACGATTTACATGCCTGCTTTGTCAGAACAACAAGCCCACTCGTACGAGCACGACGGTTTTTTCTTTGCCAGAAACCTGTTCTCTACAGACGAAATCAGCTTATTACGTGAAACAGCAATCAATGATCATGCCATGGACCAAGCGGCGTCATCACGAGACGATGGAACCGGAGCCAGCGTACGACTGTCACTGTGGAATCATCCTGGCGATGGCATTTATGGCATGTTCGCACGCTGCCGACGCGTCGTCGATGCTGTTGAGCAACTGCTCCATGACGAAGCCTACCACTATCATTCAAAGATGATCTTGAAAGATGCCAAGGTAGGTGGCGCGTGGGCTTGGCACCAGGATTACGGATACTGGTACCAGAATGGATTACTGTTCCCAGACCTCTGCAGTGTCATGATTGCTGTCGACACAGCCACGGTACAGAATGGCTGCCTTCAGGTCCTGCAAGGCTCACACCGAATGGGCCGGGTAAATCACGTGCTATCAGGTGAACAGGCAGGGGCCGATCTTGAACGTGTTGAACATGCAAAAGAAGCCTTCCCCCTGGTTCAGTGCGAGATGACTGCGGGAGACGCCGTCTTCTTCCATCCCAATCTACTGCACGCATCGGCAGCCAATCGTTCCGAAGATCCTCGCTGGGCATTGATATGCTGCTACAACGCACGGAACAACAAACCGTACAAGCAGTCACATCACCCGTCCTACACAAAACTACATAAAGTTGACGATGATATGATCATGCGTGTCGGAAACAACGACGCTGAGCGTGCCCGAGTTGAATTTGCCAACCTTGACTCTGATGATCGCAGTGCCACCAGCTTGTCAGATCACCCTGAAGAGTAGAAATCAATCAAACAAACGCCCGAGCATGTGAACTTGGGGCGTCGCCGTCTCGCACAAAATCTGCCCCCATACTGTGTCCCGCACCATTGAAACGAGATTGTTCCATGAAGCTAGGAATCATCAACAGCGCATTTCAGCAAGCTGGCGTCGACACGCAGACTGGCCTCGAGCACATTTCCCGCATTGGCTTTGATTGTGTCGACATTTTCACAGAAGCCATGACAATCTCGCAGAGCGAGATCGACTTGATCCGTCGCACCTGTGACGCAAACAATTTGCCAATTGTGTCGACGGTCGTAGTTTCGGCGGGGCTGATTGATTTCAATGATCCAGTACGCGAATTCCACGTTCAGCGAACTCGCAAGTTCCTGGATCTTGCCCAAACATTTCAGTCAGACAATCTGCTGCTTGTAATCGGCGAGTACATCTGGCAACGAGAAGTCATTCCACCAGAAGCGCAGTGGGACTGGGGCGTCGAATGCGTTCGTGAGCTTGGAATGTATGCAGGCGAAAAGGATATCGAGATCGCACTGGAGCTGGAACCTTTTCGATTAAGCCTGCTCAACAGTGTGCCAGAGATGGTGCGGTTCATTGACGATGTTGGCCTGCCCAATGTGAAAGCCAACATCGATGTCAGCCACCTCGTTTTATCCGACACCTCACCAGGTGACTTGGAAGCATTTCGTGGCAAAGCGTCACATGTGCACATCAGTGATTGCGATGGCAAAGTGCATGGCGATTTGCCACCTGGCCGAGGTGTTGTGAAATTCGCGCCTTTCTTACAGGCAATCAAGGACCTTGATTTTGACGGAGCAGTGTCCTTGGAACTGGAATACTCGCCCGACCCCACAAAAATCGTGGAATGGGTAGAAGAAGCATACAACGCAACCGCGAAACTGATGGATCAGGTCCAACTGCGAAGTCGATAGAAAGCCAACCCCACGCAGCTGCGGAAAAAGAAATTCCGCGAACTGAGGAATCAGGGCGACGCCCCTGGCCTGACACTTCAAGTCGCCCCCCATAGATCACGAGACTCACAGCATGAGTGACCCCAACCATTGTGACGATGATGAGTATGGCCTCAGCCCGACGAAACAAGTCCGGGAAATACCGGCACCAGATGTTCAATACTCTCCGCCACAGCCCAAATCAGCGCAGCATGGAATTGGCCTGATCGGCGCCGGAGGCATCAGCGAGTTTCACCTGCGAAGTTATCGTCGATGCGGATATCCCGTTCATGCCATCGTCAGCCGATCTTTGGAAGACGCGAAAAAACGGCGAGATGAGTTTTTCCCCGAAGCTGATATCTACGATGACTACCGGAAAATACTGGATCGAGACGACATCACTGTTATCGATGCAACGCCGCACCCCACAGATCGACTTCCAATCCTCCGCGACGCCCTCAACGCTGGAAAACATGTTCTTAGCCAAAAGCCCTTCGTCCTTGACCTACAAGATGGTCGGGATCTTGTGAACTTGGCAAAACAGCGAGGAGTCCATTTGGCAGTCAACCAAAACGGGCGTTGGGCTCCCCACTTCAGTTACCTCCGTGAAGCAACCAAGCAAGGATTGATTGGTGATGTCACAACGATTGACTTTTCGCTGCAGTGGGATCAAACGTGGATTGCTGGCACGCCAGCCTTTGAAGATATCCACCACCTAATCCTGTTTGACTTTGGAGTACATTGGTTTGACATAACCAACTGCCTGATGGGTGAGCATCGAGCCGAATCCGTCTTCGCTGAAGTCCAACGCTTTGAACAGCAAGTGTACCGCCCGCCAGCGATCGCCTCAGCGATCATTCGCTACCCTGGCGCACAGATTCGCATGTCGTTTCACGGCCACACCCAGCTAGGGGAAGAAGATGTCACGACGGTGGTAGGCACAAAAGGCACTCTGCGGTCACGCGGACCTGGCCTGAATGACCAACCCGAAATGCAAATTTACCTGGAGTCCGGACAATGCCGAATACCACTTGAGGGCTGTTGGTTTGATGAAGGATTCGACGGAGCGATGGGGGAACTGCTGTGTGCCATCGAACAGAATCGTGAACCGAACCACAGTGCTGCAAACAATCTGCACAGTCTCGAGCTCTGCTTTGCAGCCGTGCAAAGCGCGGACTCCGGACTTCCCGTCGCCGTCGGCTCAGCACAAACAGTGCCTCACTAGACAGGAGCGACATGCGTCGCTTCGCAAACGCTATGCCGCTGACAACATTTCAGTCCAACCCTTGCTAATTCAAATCTTAAGATTAGGTACATCTCCAGCGTGCAGACTGCCAGCGTGCAACGGGGGATTGCTGCAAATATAGTGGCCTCATTGAAGTTATCCGCAAACGTTATCGGGATGTCCCGAAACTTAGGTGTATTCTTAGGGTTGCAGTGGGGTGACGATAATGTCGGCGTTGTGGGTGCCCCATTTGTCGTGATGCAAATCCCCCCCATCTTGCGGCTGGGCAGTTTAGTGAGCCCAACGCTACCAAGCATTCAGGAAAAATAATGCCGTTGAAAATGTGTTTGAAGTGGTTGATGTGTACCACCGTCTGCATGACCTCAACACTCAGTGTTGCTCAAAAACCGAAGAGAAAACAAGTCAAGGAAACGACTTGGCAAAGTCTTTACCAGCCAACGGAATTTGATGGGATGCCAATCCGGATGATGCCACCGATACAGATTGAAGCAGGGAAGAAATATCCGCTGATCCTATCGCTGCATGGTGCTGGCGGCACGGGAAGCAAGAACAACAAGCAGCTCAAAGACTGGAACAAACAACTTGCCGTCGCACAGCGTAGAAAAGAATTCCCCTGCTACGTGGTTGCTCCTCAGGCAAGGGGACTGTGGAATAGCGAGCACTTGAAGAAAATCCAATCCTATATAAACACGTTGTCGTCAGTCGACATGGACCGTGTTTATATCATGGGGCATTCGATGGGAGGACATGGCACTTATATCTTCATTCAACTGGTGCCCGATTACTTTGCAGCCGCTGCACCGTCGGCGGGCAGTGGTTTGCGACGAACCGAAGAATTCATTGATGCTGCCAAGATCAAAGACATCCCGATCTGGGCTTTCCACGGCGACAAGGACAAAACATCCCCCATCGAAAAAGATCGTGAAGTTTTCACAAAGATCAAAAACATGGACGGCATAATGAAGCTGACAACATGGGCGGGTGGCACGCACGCAGTCTCGGAAAAAATGATCCCCGGCGCTGAAAACGGGACCACCGAATCCAGCAGCGAACGGTGCAATGATGCAACTGACTTCATGACTTGGCTATTTTCGAACACGAAATGACCATGCTTCCTGCATTTGAATTTGATCCGCGATTCGCCTGACCTGGAACACTGACCTCAGACTATGATCTCAAAGACACAACAATTGGCAGTTTCACGAAAGAAAACAGCGGGGAAGGTGCAGACAATGGCACAACGCATGCGTCGCCTGAGAGATCACACACCTATCATTGTCCGCGGTCTGCTTCTGAGCGGCCTGATGACGGGTTCCGTCGTGGCTCAATCCATCGACACGCAGAGTGGATCCGGTGATGCGACTTCACCGCCCCTGAGCGTGGAGCTGCGTGACATCATGGATGAAAAGTCCGAATTGCGTCGCGATTTAAAGATGCTCGAACAAAACATCGAGCAGATCCACCAGCGTCTTGAAAAGCTAGACCAACTATCAGAACTGCAGCGAAACTTGGACCACGCCCTGGGCCAGCTAAGACAAACGGAGTCCGATGACGATGAAAGCAGGACCCGAATTCTCGAAGCCAAGGCTAAGGAACTCCAACAGACACTTGATCAATTACGGGAAACAATCGATCGCGATTCCGGGATCCAGAATCGAGTCGCCGAAGTACGAGAACTGAAGCAGCAAATAGACAACTTACCCAGAAGCGAAATCAGCATCGGATCATCCCGATACCTGAATCTGGCAATTAAACACCTCAATGAACTCAAACGGATTCGCGCGGTTCTAAGAAAATCTGACTCCAGCTCAGAGCAGCAGGACGACGCAATCGAACAGAATTTTGACGAGTTGCAAGAACGGGTCGACTTTGACAACGAATTAGTCGAACTTGGATTCCGCCTCGTTGAAGCGGTACAGCGAGACAAAAAGAATGACGTTAAGGAACTGACTCAGGAGATCAGCGAAATTCTCGATGAAATGGAAAACCAGCCTCAGATCCGCATGGCCATTCCTGATGCCTTGGGTCCCATTGACCCACCAGCCTCAGCACTCAAATCAAGTACCGAGAATGGCAACCATAGCATCCTTGAATCTGGCCAGTACTTCATACGCCAATCCTGGTCGCAGGCAACGGACTACCCCAGGCCTTATTTTGTAAATGTTCCCAAGGGATCGGTGGGGCAAAAATTCCCAGTCTTCATTTTTCTTCATGGGAATGGAGGAAACGCGAAAGAAGTAATGCCCATCCTGCTGCGGAACCGCAAGGTATTGGCAGCCAAATACATCATGGTTTTCGCACAGGGATATCAAGAGAGCTGGAATATTGTTTCAGAACGATCAAAAGCGGATGACACAGGCTTCATCGAGTCCATTGTTTTGAAAATCGCCTCCTTTAAAAATGTTCAGAAAAACAACTTCACCATCATGGGCGCATCCAATGGCGCCGCTTTGGTCAACCAGTTGCTAATCGAAAGCCGACTGCCGAACATCCGCAACTACATCAGCGGTGTCAGCCCACTGAACGTTTGGCAGCACGATGGAGAGCAATTCAAAGCCAAAGGAATGGACAACAACTATCGTCAGACGGCGAAGCCGATGAAGGGGAAACGATTGCTGAACATTTCAGGCACGAAGGATGAACTGGTCCCCTACGACGGTGGTATTTCGAGACACATTCCAGCCAAGGCCGGAAAACTGGGCTTTCTTCCAGCCGAAGAATCCACCTACCTGTGGGCAAAACAAATGGGTGAGACTGGAAAAAAGCGGGCAAGTCCCAGTTGGAAGGAGGGGCAAATCGAAGTTTTCAGTTATCTTGAGGGCGATGTACTCCATTACAAAGTTGTGGGGGTCGGGCACGGTGCTACCCATGAGATCAGTGAAAAGAGTCTTCTCAACTTTCTTGAAGACCGTGAACCAGCTGCACAGAAATAGAGCTTCCATATTCAGTGGATCGCTCCCCCCCAAAACAAGAAAACAGTAAGGAACTATTCGAATGAATTCGCGAGCGTTTTACATTTCACTATTTATCGCCGGATTTGCTTTCGGACCATTCACTTACGCCCAGAACAACGGGAACGCAAAACGACTGCAACAGCTACTGAAACAATTCCCGGCCGCTGATACCAATCAGGATGGGAAACTGACTTGGCAGGAAGCACTCGCCTATCGCAATAAGATGGGTGCCGAAGCTGGTGGCCGCAATCAGGGCCGCAATCAGGGCCGCAATCAGGGCCGC
>CAXGRW010000057.1:0-14658 GCA_964012125.1 uncultured Rhodopirellula sp. | reverse complement strand
CCGCATCAGCTTGATTCGCGTTAGGGTCCTCTGTTGCTTGGCGATATTCATATTGATGTTCATATTGCTGTTCATATTGCTGTTCATATTGCTGTTCAGCCGCTTCCAGCCTGACCAGAGTTTGCTCATGGTCCAGCTGAATGGTCCCAATTTGCTCATTGGCTGATTCAAGCTGAGAGCGAAGTGCTTCGACCTCGTCATGGCTGGAGCTTGACTCCACATCCAGACGAGATTGATCTCGTTCCTGTTTAACCTCAGTGAGGCGTCGCGTCAAATCATCATTCGCTTCTCGTAATTGATTGAGTTCGCTATTGGCCTGATCCATTTCGGAAGAAAGCTTCTCAACCGCCGATCTCAGTTCACTGGTTTCAGCAATCCATTGCTCACGATTTTCATCACCCCGCCCCTCACTTTCCGAAACAATATTTTCCAGTTCGCGAACGGATGAGCACGCCTGCTCATAATCAGCCCGCAGCACCTCTGCTTCATTTCGAGCATCAGAGACCATCTGCCGCAACTCTTCGACCTGCTGCCTGAGATTCTCTGCTGCTGCTTCACTCTCAGACAACTGCGTCAATTGTTCGGATTCGAAGGAACCGTGCGCCGCACGCAAGTGTGCAATCTGCTCTTCCAATTTGGCAGCCTGTTCTTCTGCCACCACTCGTCGATTTTCGCTGACAGCATGATATTGGACCGCCCGATCACGAGCTTGCTCGAGCCCTGCCCGCAACTGCTCATGTTCAACCCGCTGATTTTGCTCGCGTGCTTCAATTTCCGAATGCTGTTGTGACAGTTGCTCAATCTGAGTGTTGAGGGATTCAAACTTTTCACGCATTTGGGCAACCGACTCGGCTGCCGATTCTGCTTGTTGTTGTGACTGATGAAGACGCCGAGTCGCCTCTTCAAGTTGACGACGGTATTGCAATTCCTGTTCGCGAAGCTCCACTTCACGAGCATGAAAACTTTCCTCTCTCAAGTGGTTTTCTTCTCGAAACGCCAACAGTTCCTGCTGCCGCTGTGAGAACTCATTAAATAGCTGAAAGTTTGACGTTTCCTGCGACTGCAAACGAGATTCGCGTCGGTACAAGTTTTCCGCTCGCGACCGCAGTTCTGTTTCTCGATTCCGTAGCTCAGATTCACGTTCATCCATACAAGCTTCGCGACGGTCACACTCAATCTGCCGCTCGCGCCACTGGTCAACCTCTCGACGTAAACGGTCACGCCAAAGCATGTCTTTTGCATTCGTACCTGCTGCTGCAAAATCCTCGGACCTCACCCCAGAGAAATGATTTTCCCGAGGCTCATCTCCAGCTTTGGTTGAGCGACTGAATGACTCAACGGAGCTCAGATCACGCCCATCATCACCTGCATTGCTACCGATGTGACTTCCACGGCTCGACCTCATTCCTTCCGGTTTTACCGATAGAAGTTCAAATTGATACTGCCCTAGACGAAGAACGTCACCCACACGCAGACTTGCCTCGGTTGTTCGCGAAGCGTTGACTCGGACTGGCACCGAGTAAGCACGCACGATCACTCTCGAAGTATCACACAACAGCACGGCGTGCATTGGCCGAAGCGTGTCGTCGCTTAGCCTGATAGAACATCCCTCGGCGCTGCCGAAAGTATATCTGTTTCCCGTTAGTCGTAGGCGGCGCGCGGGTGAGCCTGGACATATCACACGAAACTCAATTGCCCCGCGGTCGCGAGGCTGTATGTCGATCATTTCATCAACATAATCTGTCCCAGTGCTCTCCATCGCGTGTACCAATTCTCGAATCGATGACACCACTTCAACTGAGTGCTCTGCGTAGTCACCCCCTGCATCAGAATCATCCAAAGCAGATTGGCTGGGCGGATTCACCCCGGTCGGCTCTTGCTGCAGTGCCTGTGGTTGATCCATTTCGGTAGAAATTCCATCGGCCATGTCGCGACCGCTGGCACGCTTGGAACGCAAACTGTCTGTCAAATCCTGCCCCGATTGATCGGCAGCATCCTCAAACGGCGATCCGTTGGTTTGGTTCGTACTCACCGCCTCTGTTCCTTCCGTATTGAACAATACTGTTCAGGTCTTGGATACCGAATCAGTCAGCCACCCCGCATCGAAGCGGGGCGTGCGCGCAAAACCATCGTGGAGATGCGTTACACCGCCTTGTTGTGTTTTCGGTAATAACCGTTCAGCCGGTTAGACAAAGTAGGGCTAGCGCGGGAATCCAAGCCGTTCGAGCAGTTTCACGACAAAAGAAACCCCTCTACAGGGCTACTCTGAAAATGTCAGCTCAAAACTGTCCCGTTCATCCAGGCTGAGCCTCGGACTTCGCTAAGAGACGCAAAGTCTTTGACAACATGACCTTACGGCGAAAACAATCTTTAATCCGGTGATAATCGGCATGAAAAAGCTGAAAACGGCGGGCTGCTTTCTATCATTGCGGCACTCGGAAACAGCGAGGCAAAACATCTCCTCGCTCTGCTGCGTAACAAAACCTACTCAGCAGAGGGTCGTATCTGAGCTCGATTTTGGTTTGAGCGAAGTACGGCGTTGCTCGGCGAGCAAGTTTCCGCCCCCCAGGTGCACGCCTTATCGCGGCGGCCTTCTTTTCCCAATGAGGTAATGCGATGTCACGAAAAGAATCTATCAAGAAAATGCGTGAGCAACTGATCCGTCGTCGCGATGCACTGCATCGCGCCCTTGAAGGTGATCTAAGTCTGCTTAGAGAACTCCACCAGGAGCGGACAGGCGACATCCTTGATGCCGCAGCTGACACAGTGCAAGACGAACTCAACAGCCAGCTAATCGAGGCTGAGAGTCGAGAGCTCAGTGCAATCAACAACGCCATTGCCCGTCACGGCCGAGGAACTTATGGCGATTGTGAGGGCTGCGGCAAACCGATTCCGTTAAGTCGCTTGCGAGCAATTCCCTATGCCAACGATTGTATCGATTGCCGGAGGAAGGCAGAAAGTCGCAGCGCTGGTGGTGCAGCTACGATGTGGAATCGGGTCTTCGATCAAGTCGAAGCTGACCCAGTATAAAAGCGAACCGCGATGACCATTTGACTTGCGAAATCGTCAACCAACGAACTCGCCAAAAATTTCAGGCGACTGGCATTACCACGGTCGGTGTGTGGCGGTAGGGAACCGAGCCAACATAGGATCTGAAACGGTCATCGCAATCCTTCCAACTGTACGTTCTGCAGCCAGCCATTGACGGTCTTGTTGCAGGACGTATGCGGATTTTGAGTCCTCTCAATCCATCACGACCGGATGAATGTTCGGTCGTTTTTTAATGCGCCACGGATAGCGATTGTTCCAGTTACTTCGTTGACGAGTGCCAAACAAATGAACCAAAAAGTAGACGGCATGGATCGACGATAGTTACCTTTGCGAACCTCCCCCTGAACACTCCCTATCAGGTCTCTAGCACATGTCTCTTCCCTTTCTTCGCTGCCTCCCATTGCAGCGGCAGACGATGATCCTGCTTTCCGCAGCCGCGTTCACGCCTTGGACAGTGGCCCACGGTCAGGACACCCGAACCAACCAACACTCCGTCAGCATCCGGCAGCAGACGTCCGCCCCCACAGTACCGAGCGGAGCAACACTCAACGCGGAGCGCGAACGGCTGTACAACGAGCTCGCAGAAGAGTTTGCAGCATTCAATCGTTTAGGCAACTTAGTCCGCCGTGTGTCAACACTGGTCAAGCCTAGCGTGATTCACATTGAAGCTCACAAGACAGAAGAGCGTGGAGGCACGCGTGAGTCGTATGATGAAGCCGGCAGCGGAGTTGTGCTGCAATTCTCGAACGATGAGTACTGGGTGTTGACCAATCGCCACGTGGTCGAAGGTGCGAAACCTGGCGAGATATTGTTGCGATCAAGTAGCGGAACCGAGTTCTATCCAGAGAAAGTGCTGTCAGACGCCAGCACAGATGTCGCTGTCATGAAAATCAAGCAGCCTGTGATTCCTGCTGCTCGCCTGGGCGATAGTTCCGGCGTTAGCATCGGAGATTTCGTCATAGCGATCGGAAGCCCTTTTGGACTCAGCCACTCTGTCACCTTTGGCATCCTGAGTGCCAAGGGGCGACGAGATTTATCATTGGGTGCGCAAAAGATTGACTTGCAGGACTTCTTCCAAACTGACGCGGCCATCAACCCTGGCAACAGTGGTGGTCCGTTACTCAACTTGCTGGGTGAAGTTATTGGTCTGAACACTGCGATCGCAAGCAGCAGCGGCGGTAGCGAGGGAATCGGGTTCGCGATCCCTATCAACATGGCAATGCGAGTCGCCGAGCAATTGATCCAGAATGGCCGCCTGCGTCGGGGCTACTTGGGCGTCACGCTTGACCCGAACTTCTCCGTTGCCGACTTGGCAACTGCTGGTTACGGATCAATTTCTGGAGCCCTGGTGAAAGAAGTCCGAGCTGGTTCACCTGCAGCCAAAGCTCGATTACGAAGCGGCGACATCATCGTCCTGTTCAACGGTGATCAAGTCGAAAATGACGACCACCTCGTCACTCAGGTCGGGCTGACTGAGGTTGGTAATTCAATTCCGATGATTATTCTCCGCGAGGGGAAACGATACCGCACGGATGTCACGTTGACAGACCTTATGTAATTGATGCTCGGCGCGCGCTGAGGTGGCTAGTCAACAGTGTGCGGGCACTGTTTTGGCTCAAGCGACCAGGTCTGCTGAGGCTAACAGGTCTGCTGACGCGAACACGTCTGCTGACGCGAACATGCGAGTCGGGGATGGCCACCCGGGTCCTGAATGGCCAAATATGCAAAGCAGGACAAGGTGCGTAGCTTGAGCAAACCGGCGTGCCACACCACCGATGGTTCATACCTGTGAGCGGACAAACTTGGGTGTCCAGCTGAAAGGTTTCGCATTCCACTGTCCTTGGCGGTGATGCTACCAGGTTAGGATCAAACCATCCTCATGCGTTTCCAACGGCCCTGCAGGAAGCGAGCGGTCATGAAGGTGGCGAGCAACCAGACCCATAGCGTTAGCATCCACCACCACCAAGTGAGAGCCTGCTGCTGGGTTTCCAGCGAACCCTGAGCTTCCAAACTCACTTGCGGTTCCAGCGTAAAACCGACCAGAAGTGCCAGCGTTCCTGCGAGCAATCCACTGACCAACACAAACCAAGTATCGCCAGCACCGCGCAACGCACCGGCGAGGATCAATTGCACGGAATCCAAAAGGACGTAAACGGCAACAAAGCTGAGAAGAGTTTTGGCAATATTGATGGCAGCGATCGACTCCTCGGTGTTATCACTCAATTGATACAGCGACATCATCGCATCCGGAATTGCAAGGTAAGCAATCAGCCAGATCATGCTGTAGACACACCCGATCAACAATCCTGCATAAACGCTTTTGACTGCTCTCTGCGGTCCACTTTCGAGTAGATGTCGCCCCACTAGCACTGAGGCTGCAATCGATACTCCCACCAGTGGGATAAACGCCACCATATTGAAATTGATGGCCATGGTCGTTGCTCTCAACGGTACATCACCGATGCTGCCGATTCTCAGCACCATCACAGTGAAGCCTCCAGACTCAGTGAAATACATAAGCCCGGTGGGAAATCCAAAGAACAGCAGTTTCTTTCCAAGTTTCAAGTCGACCCCGAATCCGCTTCGAATGCGATACAGGCTCTCATACTTGGGCTTCAGTAACAGGATGCAGTAACAGACAGCTTTTGTCCAAAACGCGATCACACTACCAATCGCGGCACCTGCGATCCCCAGTGGTGGGATCGGTCCTGCCCCAAAAATCAGGATCACGTCAAGCAGCAGGTTCACCACTCCGGATGCCAATGACACCCACATGATGACTCGTGTCTGTTCAGTTCCACTGAAGAATCCACTGAGCGCTGATTCGAGCACCAACCCTACAGCCCCAATCATCAGTAACCGCAGGTAGGTGGCCTCAAGTTCCAACAAGTGTTCAGGTTGGCCCGTCGTTTGAAACAACGTACGAGCGACAAAGGCGATGCCGATGAACGCAGGTGTTGTCAGCAATGAAAACCAGACCGACTGCCAGAGGAACCGCCCTATATTCTTGTGTTCATTCGCCCCGACATACTGACTGACAATGGCCCCCGTCATGGACGCAATTCCAACGGGCAAGCAAACAAAAACCCAAAAGAAGTTTCCACCTGCCATCGATGCACTCATCGACTCACCGTCATACCAAAGCAATAGCGTACGATCAGCGAAAAGCACAAGCGAGAACGTCCCCGCACTGACCATCAATGGCAGAGCGACTCTCCAAACTTCCAGCACGCACTGCAGAAAAGACTCATCACTTGATGAATCAGCAGGCAGTTCTGGTTCTCTGGAGACCGACAAGTGTTTCCCGCTCATCCGCGTTTTAGCTTTCCAGCAAAACCAAAGCCCATACCCGCAAGCAATCCGCCAATATGGGCTCCATTGGCCACATCACCAATCAAGGGTGTGATGCAAACGACCAACCAACCTAACATCAAGACAACATTGGTCTGCACGAGATGAATCGGATACCCAGGGTCAACTTTGGGTCGTATCCAAAGAAAGCCAAACAACCCATAAACCGCTCCCGATGCACCAATGGCAAACGGTGATCCACTCATGGTTTTGGCTAGAAAATCAAGCGGTGTTCCTTGAAAGATTGGTTGCAGCACCGCAGTGTCCGGCAACATCACCTGAAGTAACATCCCGGATACCTGGGTCATCACAAGCACCACAAGGAAGAACAAAGATCCATGCAGTTTTTCAATGACCGAACCTAGAAAGTAAATCCAAACCATGTTGAACAGCAGATGAAATTCATCTCCGTGCAAAAACATCGGAGTCACGAATCTCCAGATCTGACCTGTTTCCACCGAAGCAAATGGATCACCTCCAGATTTCACATAATCTTTTCTGTCAACAAACGACAGCGTGTCATAGACCTGTTCTTCCAGCGTAACTTTCCCTGGAGCTCTTGATCGACGTGGTTGTCCGAAGTGGGTTGTCAGGCTGGCGATGACCGACAGAATGATGATGGCAATCGTGACCGGATACCCAGACTGTTTCAGGGGAGCACGAATCGGCTCACCTAACGACGACTTGCTAACGTTCGCAACACGCTCAATTTCGACGGCACGTTTTTGCCGCGCCATCTCAGCCGCAATCTGTTCCTGTCGAACCCGAGTGGCCTCTCGCTTGACCTGATAACGAGGCTGTTCAGGATCCAAACGAAAATCAGCGAGATCTTTTTTGGATTGCTCAATCTGCCTTTCATCGCGAACCCAGATATCCCAGTTAGAATCTGGAGAATCACTTTCAGGATCGCAGCTTGCATCAATCGACTGAGTGACGAGGTAGTCACAGAATCGTTGAGCCAATTCCGAGTTTTCCAGTGTGCCGATTCGCCGCATCGTATTGTTTCCGCCCTGAAATTCACCTGAAAGCGACCGCTGACCCGCGATCAATCCCCATTTTGCGGGGATTCTCTGGTCGCATTGTTACGTCTCCCATGCAAAGCCTCCAAGCCGCCCATTGCAGAAAGTTGCAGGAAAGATCGGAAAATACGGTTTGTTTCCGTTTTTTAGCGGTAAATTAACGGTCGGTTACGTGTCTTGACCCCACATGAGACTTGCCGAATCGTCCGACTGGTTAATAATATGGTGGCTCGGGGGTCATATTTCCTAGAGTGGCACCCCCACAATTTCAAATCGACCAATTCTCGTCCATGACGAAGGGTAATACAAAAGATGGCAGTCAAACTGAGCGAACGAGCAGCGGAAGAGGTCAAGCGGTTCCAGAAAGAGCACAATTTCGGTGACGACATGGTACTGCGAATCGGCATTGCTGCAGGTGGCTGCAGTGGCTTCAGCTATACCTTGAATTTTGACGACAGCTTTGATGACAAAGCAGACACCAAGTACGAGTGCCACGACGTCGCCGTCGTTGTCGACAAAAAAAGTGCTTTGTATCTCGATGGAACCACTGTCGACTGGTACGAGAGCTTGGAAAAGCAAGGCTTCACATTCGAGAATCCGAACGCAACAAAGAGTTGTGGTTGCGGCAGCTCTTTCCAAGCATAGGTATGAACCTGGCTGCACATCACCCCTAGGTCGATTCAACAGAACGTCTTGCTGAGCGGTTGATTGAACAAAGCTAAGGTAGAGTTGCACGATTGCAACTCTGCCTTTTTTTGTGTCGACAGTCGAACTCTGGTCAAATCGAACTCTCGCTTAATCGTTGTCCTGCGAATATTCCCATCGCAACCCCTATCAATTGCAACACAACATGAATCGCTTCGCTCTGGCAGCCTTCTGCCTATTGTTATTCTGCAACGATGCTCTGTCGGCCAACAAACCCAATGTTTTGCTACTTCTGGTCGACGATCTGAAGCCCTCATTCGGAGCCTATGGTGAACAGTGGGTCCACTCGCCCAACCTTGATCGGCTCGCTGCGTCTGGAACCCGCTTCGACTCCGCCTATTGCAATCAAGCAGTGTGCGCCCCCTCGCGAAATAATCTTCTGGCAGGATCACGCTCCACATCAACCGGTGTCTACAGCCTCGGCTATCACATTCGGCGAGCGATTCCTGATGTTGTCACGCTTCCCCAACATTTCAAAAACCACGGTTACCATTCAGCTGGAATTGGCAAAGTTTTCCACGTGGGTCATGGCAACATCAACGACAAGTTATCGTGGAGTGTTCCATTCCAACCTGACAAAGTCATTGACTACGTGCTTGACGAGAGTACCGGTGGCAAACTGACGCGAGAAGAGGCTTACTTCAGCAATCAAAAGCTTGGACAGATCAAGTCGCTTCCACGTGGTGCCGCATGGGAGAAGGCAGACGTTGATGATGAAGCGTATGCAGATGGTCGCATTGCAACCGAGGGAATCAAACGCTTGCAAGCGTATCGCAAATCGGAAGAACCCTTCTTTCTGGCACTCGGTTTTACAAAACCACACCTGCCATTCTGTGCTCCGACAAAATACTGGGATCTCTACGACCGGGAAAAATTACCAACTGCCGCCTACACACAGCCACCAAAAAACGCACCCCGATATGCAGGAAAAACTTTGGGCGAGCTGAATCAGTACAAACCAGTTCCCCAAGAAGGACCACTTTCGGAAGAGATGACTCGAACGTTGATACACGGTTATTACGCATCACTCAGCTATATGGATGCTCAGATTGGACGCGTCCTGGACGAACTACAACGACTTCAATTGCAGGACGACACGATCATCGTCCTATGGGGCGACCATGGTTATCACCTGGGCGATCATGGCACTTGGACCAAGCACACCAATTACGAACAAGCCAACCGCATACCGTTAGTCATCGTTGCACCGGGTACAACCCGTGCGGGAACCTCGAACCAGTCCCCCGTCGAAACGGTTGACATCTACCCCACTCTCTGCGAATTGGCGGGACTGCCGACGACCGAGGCTCCTCAGCCAATTGACGGCGAAAGCCTGGTCCCGATTCTCAACGGGACTGCTGATTCGGTTTCAGACCACGCGTACCACTGCTTTCCCAAGGGTGGAAAAATGGGGCGAGCTATTCGGACCCAACGCTATCGGATGGTTGAATGGAAGCCGATGAGATCCTCTGCACCAACCGAATATGAACTCTACGATTACCAGATTGATCCTCTCGAAAAGACCAATCTCGCTGCAAACATGCCAAAGGTCCTCGAGAGCATGAAACAAATTCTCGCACAGCACCCACCTGCCATGAAGCCACGTAGGTAGCCTCTACTGCAGAAAGCCTGAGCGATTAGAGGGATGCAGGAAACTAAAAGGTGCGAAAAGTTGCACTAATCAAAAAAAGCTGCAACGCATGAGCAAAGCGACTGCTCTGTCTAAGCCTCGCTTTCATCTGATTCTTGCATTCGCGACAATCGTTTCAGCACTCGAACCAGATTTCGCGTGTCGCAAACTCGACACTATTGCCAGCAGGGTCACGACAATAGATCGAATGACCTCCCGTTGGCCATTCGATCTCGGCTTCGATTGCAATCTTCCGATTCGAAAGATTATCGCGAACCGCATCCACTTGTTGTGGCAAAATTTCAAACGCGAAATGAGATGGTCCAGTGCTGCCATGCCTAGGAATCATTTGATCGCCTATGAGCACAGTGCCACTCTCTGTGGCATGCGGATTAAAGATAAGCAACATTCCCTGCCCAACACGAAAAAACACATGCCTTCCCGGTTCAATGGAAACCACCGTTAGCCCGACCACCTGTTCGTAAAAGTCATGAGCTGCTGACAGACATTCACAGTAAACCACGGTTTCCAAAATCCCTTGAGGTTTCGGACCCAGGGTGTCTTTGGCATAACCCATGTCATGCGCTGGTTCTATTTCCCGATCAACCACGATCAATCACTTGTACTTTCATCAACAGGCAGCCATCAACAGGCAGCGGATATCGCACCACAACGCGATGCTGATTACATTTTCCAGGGACATACACGCTTGAGCACTCAAAATAACATTAGAATTTCAATAGCAACGGACCACAACGATCCAATAGCGTCACACTCACTCGTCTGCTCTTTGATCCAGAACACAATGTTTCGATGGACATTGCCCCTGCCTGCCCCGATTACTGTTTCACTTCGTCAAACTGAGTCTCCCATGCCTCTGTGCCAAATGCGTGTCACCTTTGCTGTGACCCTATTTCTGTTTCCTTTGTTCGGTGCCACCCTATCAGCTTCAGACCAAGGTCCACTCAAGGTATTCATTTTGGCAGGCCAGTCAAACATGGAGGGTCACGCCAAGGTCGAAACATTTGATTACCTGGCAGACGACCCAAAGACTGCTCCGCTACTTGGGAAAATGCGTGATGCATCGGGAGAGCCACACACTTGCGACGGGGCATGGATCTCCTATTTCACTGGCGCTGGCGACAAGAATGGCGAGGGGTACGGGCGTTTGACGTCCGGTTACGGGTCTCGCCGCAACCCGGCAGAAGATGGTGGCAAAATCGGACCTGAATTTACGTTTGGCATCACGATGGACGATGCTTTCGATGAGGACGTACTAATCATCAAAACGGCATGGGGTGGCAAATCGCTGTTTTATGACTATCGCCCGCCGAGTGCTGGTCCTTACCAACAATCTGATGCTGATAAGGAACGGGAACGCAATTCACCGGAAAACGCCGGGCATTACTACCGATTGATGATCAAACATATCAATCATGTGTTGTCCGACATTGGACGGGTTTGCCCGAATTACAAATCAGATGACGGCTACGAAATCGCTGGCTTCGTCTGGTTCCAAGGTTTCAATGACATGGTCAATCGCAATGCCTATCCGGAAACAGCGAAAGACACATCCACCAATCGTTTCGAGGCCTATACCCAAAACCTTGGGCACCTGATTCGTGATCTCCGAAAAGACCTCAAAGCTCCGGAACTTCCTGTGGTGATTGGAGTGATGGGCGTCGGGGGTAAGAATCCGAATGAAAAAAACGCGGAATTCCGTGACGCGATGGCTGCCACCGCTGACATCGCTGATCTACAAGGAACAGTGACGCCCATTCAGACCTCAGAATTCTGGGATGCGTCACTCGCGGCGATTGATGACAAACGTGGAAAGGTTCGCCAGATGCGATACTTACTTCGCACAAAGAACAAAAACCATGCCAACAAAGATGGCAATATGACTGCACAACAGCAACAAGACTTTGTGACACAGTATGAGTCAGACTTGATCACAGCAGCAGAGCGTGCTCAATGGCAACGCGGTGCATCCAATGCAGGTTACCACTACCTTGGCTGCGCGAAGACTTTTGCCACCATGGGCGAGGCGTTCGCCAACGCCATCCTTTCACAGCGAAAAAAACAGGCGGTTGGGAACGCAACTGGCAGGTAAAGAAGCTTTATCCATGATTGCACAGGCTTCCCAGTGATCATTCCTGTTTGGGTGATCAACTACAGTCACACCCTCAAGGCGCGTCAGGACGTAGCTTAGAGTCAAAGAACTGAATCGATTTTTCAATCAATTCATCACGACTGTCCTTGGAACCACCAAATCCATGACCTCCACCAACCACTTTATACAACGTGGTCTCAACACCTGATGCCTTCAGGGCAGCGTGTAGAATTTCGCTTTGATTGAATGGCACCAACTGATCCTTGTCACCATGAAGATGTAAAAAGGGAGGATCGCCTGCGCTGGCATAATTCGCAGGATTGGCGCGCTGCACCTTCTCTGGACTCTTCTGAATCGCGGCACCGATAAAACGAGACTCGGGCGAATCAGCAGCATCATGATTGATTCTGCTGGGAAAATCATTCATACGAAGAAAATCACTCGGTCCAAACCAGTTACACACAGCCTGAACTTTGGACGAAGCTTTTCGTGTGACTGGATGCGTATCAAACTGATCAACATCATTGGTGGTACCCAGCAAGGACACTAGGTGCCCCCCTGCGGAGGAACCCCACACACCAAATCGTTGTGGATCGAGATTGTACTTATCTGCATGCAACCTCAGGAAACTTACTGCAGCCTTGCAATCTTCGATCGCGGCAGGAAAAACAGCCTCACCGCTTAGACGATACTCGACCGATGCGACAGCATAACCACGCTGCAGTAGTTGAAGAACGGCGGGTCCCCCGCCAGCCTTGGAACCACTTTTCCACCCACCCCCATGAATCCAGATGACCAGTGCCGTGGGCTTCGTAGACTTGGGCCGATACAGATCGAGCGGCAACTTTCTGCCTTCAATTACTTCGTAGACGAGATCCCGATCGACGATCGCCCCTTGAGGCAAGCGAATACGATCGTTGCCCGAGCCCCCCGCGTTTCGACGTCCATTGCTTTCGGACCGACGACTCGCACGAAAGCGATCATCCTCTTTTCTCGAGAGTCTGCCATCCCCATCCCGATCAATCTGCTTGAACAATCCAGCAGGGAAACGCTTTGGAAACTCCTCCCGACTCAAATAGCCATCGCTGTTCGTATCCCACTGCTCGAAGGGGCTGCCCGCAGCCTTTGCATTTGCACCTGACTGCGCGGCGACATTTCCACAAACCACAGACAGACAAACAACGAATGCAATGCTCAGCGGTGGTTCGACGCGTGAAGTCCAAGTCAGCATCAATGTGTCTCCAAACTGGACAAGTGAATTCCGGGCTCAAAGTTTACCTGATGGAAGCACCAATCGCAGCCAACTCAGGAGGCTCGAACGAGCAAGTTTGAAAGCGATCTACATTCAATGGGTGGACCGATTCAAATCCAAACTTAACGCGATTTCGCCCACACGCAACCTACTGAAAGTCTGACTCAGGGAATCAATTCGATTTGGCCGCATGAAACCGGCGATTGAAAAGATCTGGGTCGAAGGGATTCGCCACAGGTGGCAAACGGTGCGGCGCTGATTTACCACCATGCTCGAGTACGTCTTTCGCTGGTCGCACCCCCAGTTCATCCGTAGATGAACCCTTGCTTTCCTCTAACGCTCTGTCGAGCGCAGAATCCATCGGGACAAGTGCAGAACTGCCGGAAGCAGGAACAGCGTTGCGTTCACGACTGATATTTTCCTGAACATCATCATCTCCAGACGCCCCTCCTTGTTCCCGGGACAGTTGCTTCCCGTTTCGAAGAGAATCGGCCGCGATCTTCACCCAGTAATCGAGCGACTGAATCGCCTTCGTGTTGCGTTGACTTAGAGGAGCTGTACTGCCTCCATGATCAGTCGTGGCCATTACCAGCAATGGGCTGTTTTGTGGTGCTTGTGCATCGATGTACGAAATCAGCCCCTGCAGGTTGTTGCGGGTAATCGCTGCGGATGCCCGGGATCCCACACTGGGAAGAAGCAAATGCCACTCCGTCTCGGGGATTTGATTGTTCACTGTTCGTGCCATGGTCTGGTGACAGATACCACATCGATTAATCAGCATCGGTTGAATGTGGCTTGCAAAGCGGCGAACCATATCGGTGTCGAACTCAACCGCATCGGAATGATCAGCGTCGAAAGCTGCTGGCCTGATCTCATTCTCGTTATCGACCAAACTCGCGGTTTGCCCTGTTCCGATTCGGGTAGCCGCGGACTTGATCACGTGCCGGGGAGCCACAAGATTACGAAGCCGATTCTCCAGAATGATTGCTTCTTTGTTGTCAGGGTCAATACGACGAGCAGCAATCAATTCTTTGGCTGCGAAGTTATAAAGATCGTATCGCACGCACCAACGAGCATCACGCAGGTGGCTCCGCAAGTTTGGCTTCCCTCTTTGGTCAACGCGAAACTGATACAAGTCTCGAATATTTTCAGCCCAGCAAGCAACACTGGCTCGTGGCAACCGGACCTCTCCACCTGCCGCAGTGGTCACCATCACGAACTCACCCAGCTGCCTTGCCCGACCAAAGAGCACATTATCGTTTTTCAGCAGCACGCAAGCTTGCTCTTTTGCTTTGTCCACCGCATGGGTCCTCGTCGCCACCGCGCCAACATTTGCCGGAACTGGTTGCAACGAGACACTTTCATCCGCCACCTGAAGACCAGACTGCAGCAAATCCTGTCCATCCACAAATGGGCAGCATGAAACCGTCAAGAGAATGACCGCGACGACGTGGCAGGGAGAAACAATGTGCATGGTGGAGGGAATACCAGTTTTCCCAAATCGGCGTCAATGCTGGCTTTAACGGCTAAACCACGC
>CAXGRW010000056.1:0-14826 GCA_964012125.1 uncultured Rhodopirellula sp. | reverse complement strand
GCTCTTCCTGTCCAACATGCACCCCGTCCGTATCCGCAGCCAACGCAAGGTCAGCGCGATCATTCATGATAAAGACTTTACCCAATCTACGGGCAATTTCAGTCCCCGCTCTTGCCCGGCTGATCAACGTACGGTCATCGGCACTCCGATCTCGCAACTGGATAACGTCGACCTCGCCAACGAGTAGCTCTTCAACTTTCGATTGGAAATTGGATTGGCTGCTACCACAGCTCATCAAGACATACAGACTGGATGAATGCAAACTGCAATTTTTGCTGTGGGTCACAATACGAAGTTCGATCGCCGCACATGCTGTGTAGCAGCGGTAACGGATCTGTTCCAACTCTACAGAGATGTCAGGATCAATCGTTTTTGTATATTCTTCCAAAACTCGCAATGACTGCTGCGTACGGGCAGCGGCTGCCGCAACGACATCCGCCAGATCGGCCCGCAGGTATTCTCCTGTTCCGGTAATTTCGGTGCCCACATCCTCGCCCGTATTACGAGCTCTCAGCAGAGAAACACGTGAGATCGATTTCAAGGCATCTACGAGACCATGCCGCTGACTCTTGAATTCAGATGTCAATTTAGAATCATCTAAAACAAATCGGGCGATCTCCTCCATCGTACGAAGACCCTCACCAGCGCGATTCGCCGACGCGTCCAAGATGCGGTAGACGGAATTACGGGTCTCTTCATTCATTCCATTCATGGCCTGTGACAGGTGGATGCCAGCTATTCACGATTGATCGTGTTGTTTGAATTATGTTCAGCATCTTAAGGCGTGATTCAAAATCATGTCAGGATAGAGATTCGCTCCGCCAACCCTTGATTGAGCTTGGGGAATCAAGACCACCGACTCACCAGCCCTCGAATTTCCAAAGACCACTTTCCCAAAACGCGAAGTTCCAGTCCCACTTTAATCTGTCGACGGGACAGGGGTAAGATTCAGCAACCGTGCCAGTCAGCGGCTGTTCAGGACCGTTTAAACATCAGCAGCGAACCAAAATGGTGGCCGTCAGGAATACCAAATCAGGGTGAAACTCGCAGGTCTGATGCAAAAATTCAGTCGAGGCCGCGATCTGGTATTCCTGTCTCGTTGTCACAGAGCGGGGAGGCATGATAGGCTACCGAAGCAACGCCCTCGTAGCTCAGCTGGATAGAGCAGCGCATTCCTAACGCGCAGGTCGCAGGTTCGAATCCCGCCGGGGGTACTTTGTCTGGTCATCTCCCGACCACGCACCGCGAGTTGACTCTCAACCGCGGTTGGCACACGGCTAAAAAAAATGTGCGTCCTAACGCCCTTTTGTGGCAACACGTTACGGCAACGCTCGGTCTTACACGACTCTCTGATTTGTCAGTCGCCGCCGCCGTGAATCGGCCAAACCACGTCTGGTTGCGAACTCCGTCGACTCCGCTCTCTGGCTCTCGCTTTATTTGCACCTCGTAAGTTAGCGAGGTCGCTTTTGGGTAGTGCGAGTGTGCTTCGGGATGCTCATCCGTGAACTAGACTTCCATTCGTACGACCGAACCAACAAGCCTCCTCATGCAAGCGATGCTTCGCCGACCAACGGGCCATAGCGGGGCGAGACTAGCACGCAACTTATGTTGAGGCGAGAAGCGACGTTGCTGATTATCGCTCAGCAAGATTCGCGGCCTGCCGCAGAATCGGTATCTCGGGATGACCAAATACGAGACGTTTATTCTGTACTGCAAAATACAATAGGTTGCAGGATAGATTTGTGCTGCAGAATACAGTGCTGCCTCGCTAATCCTGCCCGCGACCAAAACTTGCCCCGTTCCGCTGGAAACCCCGTTCCGCTTGGAAAGGTGCGGGGACAGTGCAGGGATCGACGCGCCACTGACATCTGGCCATATGTGTAGTCCAAAAATGCGTGAAAACCGACTTTGTGCAGTATTTAATGCTCGGCTTGGTTGTTTGCCCCCACAAAACCAGATTTGGCAAAACCTGAGATTTGATCTCATCATCCGTACTATCCTGTGATTGTGTTGTCATGTCCTGAGAATCTGCCGATAATGGAAGCCTGCTGGGGCGACTTGTCGTCCACGTTTAGCTGTTACCCTCCTGCCAATGACTGTGAAATGAAAACTCCAAGACGACGTGATGTACTGCGTTCCGTTGGCGTTTCGCTTACCTTGCCGTTCATGCCTTCCGCGGCAAATGAAATTGGCAAGGGAATTTCCGATAAAGCCCAGTTGAATGCGCCGAAACGCATGGTCTGCATTGGAAATATGCTTGGGTTCTATCCTGCCACATTTTGGCCTGAAAACGGTAAACAAGACGGAAAAGTTGAGAGGCATCCTTCTCTTGTTACCCACAAGGAGTATGACCTCGGGCCAACCTGCAAAGCATTGGAATCGCAGCAGCAGAATATTACCTTGATCAAAGGCCTTGATCACTTGCTGACCGGCGGACATTTTGCAATTCATGCATTCCTTTCCGGGGTGCGGCAAGTGGATGCAAAGTCGATGCCAACGGCCAACATGACAATTGATCAGTACGCATCAGAGTTCGTCCCTGGGCAAACCCGATTTCCAACTCTTACAGTAGGCAGCGATTCAGGAATTCACGGTGGGTGTCAGCTTGCTTGGACACGAAGTGGAACGAGAGTGCCGCCGATCACTGGTCCGCAGCAACTTTTTCAAAAGCTATTTCTGGGAACAAGTAAATCAGACAAGATCAAAGAAGCTGAGCGATTTGAATTACAAGCCTCGATCCTTGATGGAGTTCTGGAGCAATCCGGAAGATTGCAGAAGAAACTGAATGCTGCTGATCGCCGCAAGTTGGATGAATACCTGAATTCATTACGAGAAGTTGAAAAACGTCTTGATCTACGACGCAGTTGGGTAGATCGGCCGAAGCCAAAGGCCCCGCTGCCAGAGCCAAAGAATCAGAATATGGTCAAAGATCTTCCTCTGCTTTACGATCTCATTCTGCTTGCCCTGCAAACCGACTCGACCCGGATTGCAACGCTCGAGATCGGTGGTGATTTCAATCCAAAAGATCTCGGTATCAAAGGTGGCTATCACAGTTTGTCTCACCACGGGCATCGTGAATCTGCTATCGAGGCATTGATTCGAATCGATCAATATCAGATAGAACAGTTCGCACGGTTCTTGGGCAAACTGGCTGCAACCCAAGATGGTGATGACAATCTGCTGCGGAAGACCTGCGTATTGTTTGGCAGCGGCATGGGTAATGCCAACTCGCATACGAACACCAATCTGCCGGTAGTTTTCGCAGGTGGCAACTGGAGCCATGGCAAGCAACTGGTTTTTGACCCAAAGGCGACTGGGCGACCACCACTGACGAACCTGTTTGTTTCGATGCTGCAAGAATTTGGTGCCGAAGTCGACCAATTTGCTACAAGCACGGGAACTCTTCGAGGTTTGTCATGATGCTTGCCACTCGACAAATGCGGAGACTGTTCTTTACTTCTTTTATCTTCTTATGGGCTTGTGTCAGTTTTTCGCACATTGAAGCGGCAGACGAAAAGCCCCAGATTGCCGAGTCACAAGCGTTTCTGACGCGTTACTGCGTCGACTGCCATCAAGGCTCGTCTGCCTCTGCTCAACGCGATCTCGAAAAAATTGATTTAGCCAAAGCTGACTTTGATACTCAACTTCTTCTGCAGGAAGTGATTGATCAACTGACACTCAAGAGCATGCCACCGAAGGATGCTGAATCCCTGAATGCCCAACAGCGACTGAGTGCAATCGAGCAATTGACCAACCGGCTCCAGAGCATGCGGCAACAAACCCGAGAGACGGGAGGACGAACGGTGTTGCGCCGTTTGAATCAGCGTGAGTATCGAAACACCGTACGAGATTTGCTCGGTGTTGATATGACCATGTTTGATCCCAGCCATGAATTCCCGCGGGATGCGTCCGACAGTTTTGATACGATCGGTGACTCGCAGGTGATGTCGGCACATCTTCTTGAAAGCTATTTCAAAGCAGCGGAACAGAGTATCGGTAGGGCCTTTGAGATTTCTCAGCGTCCAACTGAACAGACCTGGCACTTCGCAGGAGACTTTTTTCAACAGGCAGAGTTATCGACTGGGCATCGAAAAGCTTTTGACAATCGATATCTTTGTCTTTACGACCATCCGTTTAACGACAAGATCGAAGGTGGTTACGGACCGCTGTCGAACTTCAAGCAAGGCGTTCCTTATACGGGCGTGTACGAGGTGCGTGTTTTGGCAAAAAACATGCATCAGGATTCGCCCTATAGCCCGAGGGCAATGAAAATTGATTTGGAAGAACCGTTTCGATTGGGGATACGGCCAGGTGATACAAATATCGAAGACATGGTTCACCGTCAGCCGATTCAGCCATTAGTTGCGGAGCAACTCATTGAAGGTGGCGAATTTCGCTGGTACGAATTCAAAGTGCAACTGGATCGAGGCTTTGCACCTCGGTTCACCTTCGAGAATGGGCATCATGATTTCCGAGGAATGGTCGGGCGTATTTATCGCTACGACAAAGATAAACTTCCAGAGAAAATCAGGGACGAGAAGGGGATTTTTGCGCAACGCATTGCGTTGATCCAACACGCACAGATTCCTCAGATCCGCATCTCGGAAGTCCAGATACGTGGACCGATTCATTACGCCTGGCCCAATCGTAGCCGGTCACTGCTTTACGGAGGGGAATCGCTATCTGAGAAGGAGGTTCCCAACCGAATTCGTGAGTTTGCACGCCGGTCCTTTCGACGAACCGTAGAACCACGAGATTTGGACGGCTTGATCGAATTCTGGAAAGCAAGACGAACGCTGGGCAGGTCGGTCGAAGAAGCGTTTCAGGACACTCTCAAGTCCATCCTGTGTTCACCTGAATTCCTGTATTTCCAACCATCGGAAAGCAGCCTTGAATCTGATTTCGCGTTGGCCGAACGCCTCGCGTACTTCTTAACCTCGACCATGCCTGATAATCAACTCTTTCAACTAGCAGCGTCCGGAGAGCTCCGGAATGATTCCGTGCTTCTTTCGCAGACTCGGCGACTCCTGAACAGCAACGCATCGGACGCGTTCCTGGCTGATTTTCTGGACAGTTGGTTAAAACTACGATCGTTGGGCAGCACTCCACCTGACGAAAGCGATTTTTGGTTTTATTACGCTGCGAACCTGGAAGCCGACAGCACGAAGGAAACCCGTCTGTTTTTTCGAGATATGCTCCGCCAAAACAGGCCAGCAGGTGAGTTACTAAGTGCACGACATTCATTTTTAAATCGGGATTTGGCCAAGCTTTATGGCGTCGCGGATCAATTTCCTGCAGCGGACGCACATGAGTTTCGACGCATTGAATTTGATGCACCGTTAAGCATTCGGGGTGGGCTACTGGGGCAATCAAGCGTGCACACTGTTTCAGCCAATGGCGTAGATACGTCACCCGTTGTGCGTGGTGTGTGGATGTTGGAAAACATCCTCGGTACACCCACACCGCCACCCCCAGATGATGTACCCGCTATTGATCCCGATGTGCGAGGCGCAAAGTCAATTCGTGATCTTCTTGCCCTTCACCGGGAAAGTGACACCTGCAATCAGTGCCATCGCAAAATCGATCCTCTTGGCTTTGCGATGGAAGCATTTGATGCAATTGGCAGAGAACGAAAGTTCTACGATGGAAAACGCAAACTACCTATTGATACCTCCGGGGAACTACCCAGCGGAGAAACGTTTTCCGATCTTGGTGAACTCAAGACACTTTTGACAAGACAACAGGAGTTCTTTGCCCGTAACCTGACCGCTCAATTACTGACTCACGCACTGGGTCGTCACACGGGCCCTGGTGACCGCGCGGCAATTGATGCAATTCTGAAACCATTGGAAGCTGATGGCTATCCTCTGACCAGTTTGATAGAGGGAATTGTCCAAAGCGATCTCTTCCGAAAGTAGACAATCGCATTTTGAAGCTAGAAATCACGCTAACTGCATCATAGAAGACAGATTGAGATCCTTGAATGCATTCATGCCCACCCCAAGCATGAACCGCTGCATTTCCCAAACACTGACAATTGAAATCAGACTGTCTAGTCGAATCTGACGATACGTCAAATCCGGGCTACAACGAGCTGATTCAAAGTTGGGATTTGTGTTGGTTTTTTATGCTGAATCCGCGGCCGTATTAGCTGTTATGTTTGTCGATGATGCAAATTGGCAGAAGCCGTGTTTTTACTTCATTTGATGTAGCCATCTCGATGACTCCAAATCCTTACGCATCGCCCAAATCAGATTCAACGGGTCTGCATGCTTCCTCAAAAAGTCATCGACTGGCGCGACGTTGCCTGCGGTTGGCGTTATTGATCCTCTTAGCGCCGGCAGTTTACAATTTCATCTGCTTCAGTTCCCCGGTTGCAGCAGGCCCTGATGAACTACGTATGCAGAATGCCTCTGCATGGATAACGTGGGTCAATGGTTTCGGTTTTTGTTTAACCGCAGGCGCCATCTGGTGCTTGGGTCTTCCTCTACTTGAATTGCTGACTGTTGTAATCCACAGGATTTTTGGAAGGGCAGCATCAGTCGATGCTTGGAAGGAAGCTCTTTATCAAGCCCTGAGCCGCGCACCATTATTCTCGGTACTGGGAGCGGTTTTATGGACGTTGTGGGTGGCAGCCATTTATCAGCTGGGTGTCGGCTTTTATGCTGTTTCTGTCCCCATTGGAGTAGCCGCGCACCTTCTTGCTGCTGGCTTGTATGTACCACTGTTTCTTCGCTGGTACACTCTGGAGCATTCAAAGACCTAGCATCTGAAAAGGAACGCGGGAAGGAACAATGGTGAATGAGGCACGCCAATCGGGACCACGAGCCCGGCCAACGCTAACCCAAGTGATTGGATCTGATAAAAGTGGTCGAGCAGAAGTGTGATGAATCCGAATTTTTGTGAGATTTTAGAAAACGAATACTCGATTTCCGCAAAGGTTATCAAAGGCAGGAACTTCCGGAAAATAAACCAATCCTGGCTCGAGGCATTTTTTCCTAATGTGAAACGCAACACCGGACACTGGGTGTATCGAGGCTACCGATGGCATGCATATTCTTTTAATCATGAAGTCACTGTCTCAAGCGAAAAAGCGTTTGGGGCTTTTCAGGCAATGCCCATTGAACCTTTCTATTTATTTCATGAATGGAATGACAACCTTTATGAGTGCACTGCGGAGGTGTGGCCCGACTTGCGCGCTCTGAATGATGACATTTATATTTTCCCGCGTCAGTTGGAATGGATGTTCGTCATCACCCACGAGATGTCGATAGGGCTCGGGCCATACTTCGCCCATGCTGTAAACGAGTGTGGTGAGTGACCTACACGAGACCTGACTTGCTTTTTGGACAAAAAGAAGATTTAGTGAAACGGGGTTAATTCATGAACGGTCACACAGAAGATTAAAAACCCACTCCTCGGATACGTTTGCTGATAAGCTTGCCTGCATCTCAGAAGCCTCCACAATAAAACGGTAGGCTTGCATCTGGCAGAATTCTGCTTTTGGAGTGTCACCTGCATGTGGATTCTACATGTCGCTCTCTACGACTGAATCGAAGCCGAATTCGTGGCCTGTTACGATCAGTATCAGTGGCAGCAATGGCAATGCCGAGAGCGATGAAGGTTGAGTGTGTTGAATATCGATGGCCATCAGTTCAGTTGACTGGGCAACGCTGCGTCTTAATGAAGTCCGGCAAAGATACTGGATTCACGAGGAAACAACCGCATGAAGCCCAATTTCCGATCTCTGCGTTTTTCCTTGCGAACATTGATGCTTTTGACGGCTGGCGTTGCCGTACTTTGTGCGTTACCAGTCCACCGGGCATACACGCAGAAACGCGGTCGTGATTGGGTTGTTTCTCAAAACGGACATATTACATTTTCGTACAAGTATGACGCTGCAAAACAGCAGTGGGTTCACGATGCAACTCTGCCGTATCCGAGTTGGCTGATCGATGCATTGGGAATCGATTTTTTTGCGTCGGTGGATACGGTTGTGCTCGACAATAAAGAAGTCGTTGATCTTTCGCCCATCACCGATTTGCAAAATTTAAGGTGTCTCGGGATTTACATAGAAATCAAGGATGATCTCGACTTTACACCTCTTTCTCAACTGCCGCACCTGCGATCACTGCACCTAGATTACACAGGCATTAGTTCTGCCGAACTGGAACGCCTGCGTGTCTTGTTGCCAAGCGTTGAGGTGAAGTCTGCCGGTCATCCCGATCCCTGAGCATACATGCTCCGTTCTTACCAACATTGCTCCTACGACACAGGTAGATTCGACAACCTACATCTATGTTGAACACCGAGCACACGAGGCAAAACAGACGCAGGGGTTGCCTTGGGGAAATCCGAAACCATTCAACTTTCTGGTGGATTCAAGTTTGGTTAAGAGCTTGCAATTTAACTCCTGTCTTAACTTCGCGATGAAGCTGTTAGTTACGGCGATGGGCAGGGGAAAAACACCTTGATACTTCCCAAACGAACTCACCAACCTCTTCGAAGCTTATCAGTCTGGTAGCCAGGTTCCCGTTAAGAGCATTTTTTCAAATTTAGATTCAATCATTCAATCGATATTTGCATTTGCGAGAAGTGTGTCTGGCAAGAAACTCAAGGTGGCAGTCTTGGATGTAGCGTCGAATACAACGACATTCCGGCAATCCTACTTCTCCTTGACACACTTCGCAGCAGGAACACCAGTTGCCCGCCGCCAACTGCCCAACGCTCGCCGTGAAGATCTCTGCGTGGAGGGTTCTTTACGGGGAGGTAACCATCGCCAATTTAGAATCGCACGACCGGCTTGGTCTTTTTTGCTTTTTCCTGTTGAGCTTTCATGAATGCTTCGACAACGCCTGGCGTATTCCGGTTCCGATAGGCTTCGTGAGCGGGATCATCGTAACGCGTCATCATTTCTGCCATCTTTAATCTGAACTTCTCCAGTTCCTGAGCATACGCCGGATCATCGGCGAGGTTGTTCAGTCCATTGGGGTCGTCTTGGAGATTGTAGAACTCTTCTGGCACGCGATGCTTATATAACTCAACCCGCTTGGCAATCTCTGGATCTGTCTCAGCTGCCTCGATCATTGCCTTCCATGTGATTCCACCTGATGAATCACCGGTCATGGCTAGCTCGCGATCCGCCCAAAAGTTGTAGATGTAACCGAATTTACTTCCTTGAACGCAGCGCATTGGGTAACGTATTCTCGCAAAGATCTGGTAGAAGGTGGCAAACGCATATTCTCGATCCTGTTGTCTTTTACCGGAGAGCAAGGGCAAGAAACTCTTCCCGTCAAGTTTCGATATTGGTGCCAGCCCTGCTGCTTCCATCATGGTTGGCATGAGGTCGATTCCGGTGACGAAGTGGGCGGAGTCGATCGATCCTGATTTAACCTTACCCGGCCATTTCACGATCAATGGTGTCTTGGTGCTGTTCAGGTAACATTGTGCCTTTGCAAACGGAAAAGCAGCACCATGATCGCTCAAGAAGATCACCAGCGTTTCGTCTTCTAGACCACTCTCTTGCAGTGCCTTGAGTACTGCGCCAATATTTTGGTCGCAGCGGTACACATTGCCGTAATACTGTGCCACTTCTTGGCGAACTTTCTCGATGTCGGGCAGATAGCCAAGCATTTCAATTTCGTCCGGTGCGAACTGCTTGGTAATAGGCGGCTTATGATCTCCCCAAGACCGGGCGTCAATGTCGCTCCCAACAAAAGGGCGGTGCGGATCATGTGAATTGGCAATCAAGAAGAACGGCTTCTTCTGATTCTTAGCCATTTCAAAAAACTTGGCGGAATAGCGGTGAAACAATTCTGGATGGCGGGAATGCCCGCTTCGCCAAACCGCTTCCTGTTCTGTTTTGAAAGGAATGAAATCCCAACAGAATCGATCCACAGGTTGGTGGTGAATCTCTTTACCGAGAATCCCATTGACATATCCCCGACTTTTGAGCTGTTCAGGCAGGGTCGGAACGTCGCGGTCGATGGGCTCAAATCCTTCGGCGCCGTTGTTATGTGGAAATCGCCCCGTCATCCAAGACTGTCGGCAGGGTTGGCAAACAGCTGTATTGACATGCGCTTGCGTGAACTTGATCCCCTGCTCGGCAAGTTTGTCGATATTGGGAGTGATGCCAGGTATCTTGCAACCAAAGGCGCCAACAGAGCTGTAGGCGAGATCATCCGCTGTAACGAGGAGGATATTAGGTCGCGGCTTCGCATCCTGACCACTGTTGGCAGTCGCGTTTTCGAGCCTTGCCAGAATCAGAGCCAGAATCAACAAGCTGGCAACTAAACATCTGGGGCGAACGATTTGCATGTGCGAGGCCTGTGACTAACGAGGGAAATGTGTGATTTATCTTTGCATCAGAAAATTGGACTGTCTCACGGCGACCATGCTAACAGCTCAGCAACTTAGTTCAACGAATAGCCAGCTATGAGGGCGAAAACGGTGGTCGCCGCAGATCGAGGGCTAACTCCATCTACCCAAGAAATTGCGTCCGAATGCGGCGAACTCCGGCTGATTGGCGACGATGCCATTGCGAATCAAATACTCAACGCGGATTGCCAACGCCATGAGGTGGGCGATGCGAGAGATGCAGCCTGTTGGCACGTCCGGTGTGCTGCCGTCACCCTGTTGTTTGCGTGCGCACGTTCGGCCTGCGATGTGGAACGTGCGAATGATCATTCCGCAAGAACAGAGTGAGCTGCTTTGAAGCTTCCATGAGCGAGTACGCAAGCAGCTGACAACCGATTTTCGATATTCGCCAGCCTGTCAATCGATACCGAGCATGTCTTCCTGTTTCTCACACCACGGAAGTACCAGTGCTGGTGGATTTTGCAAACGCAGAGTCCGCCCGAACCTCAGCTGAAACACGGCGTTCAACAGGAAAGAACAACTCGTTTACTGCCGTGTTGAAATACCGGTTGAGTTTTTCAGCCGAGGGTAGGGCGAAAAAGTTTGGAGGAAGAGATGAGTTGTTACTTCTCCACCGCTTCGGTATCACTCTCCTGAAGACGAAGCACAATGTCCTCTTCCTCCTGATCAACGACCGCACCGTTCAAGGTTCGTGACACAATCCGATGTCGGAATACGCCAGGCTCGGAAAAGTCAAATAGGCACAGTTCGCGTATTTCGCCAGCGGGTGCTTGTGCTGTGCGTTCCCACAACAACTTTCCACCCCGAGCCCGAACCAATTCGGCTTTCATGGCAACCCCCACGGAATTGTAAATATGGGATGTGATTCTGCCTGTACTGGAGTCGAATATGCAGATCGCGTGCGCCTCAAAAGCTCGCTCGCTCGGCGCACCTTCAGCATGCATTGTCCAGTCAAAGGACAGCACGGTTCCAGTTGCATTTGTCCTGCCGGTGCACTTCACCAGCGTCGAGGAAGCACTAGCGTTATAGGCTGCCGACCCGGCGGAATCGTAGCGTCCGACATAAGTCTTGGTTAATGGTTCGAGCACGCTGAGTGAGTCGGCATCCAGCGTTGCGTAGTCGTCTGTTTGTCGGATCCAGATCTGGGCAGGCTTGGTCAAGTTGTTAGTACTGTAGTGAAAGTTACCTCGCGTCTGCAGCACGCCAACCATATCCGGTCTTTTTTCGTCGG
Organism: uncultured Rhodopirellula sp.; assembly: GCA_964012125.1. Lineage (GTDB taxonomy): Bacteria > Planctomycetota > Planctomycetia > Pirellulales > Pirellulaceae > Rubripirellula. The sequence goes on along the minus strand of CAXGRW010000056.1, from coordinate 3,218 downwards.
ATATCCAGTCACTCGCTTCCGCTTTGGGTAGCACTTTCTTGTATCGAACAATGCGATATTTCAGGACTCGCGAACTCAATGGTTCAATCTGCATTTCGATTTTCAACTGAGAAATATCAGAACCATCAGCAGGAGTGACAGTACGAGTCTGCAGAAAGATCCCCGGTTTATCAGTGGCTTCAATCACCCTTTTGAACGCAACACCGATGCCATCGGTGTTAACTCTTGTTCGGGTGAATGTTCCTGTAACTCCCGACAGCGGATCGGATTCTTCCTGAGCGGTCGAACGCCCCTGAGTAACCATCACCAAGAAAAGCGGGCACAACAAACGTAACGTCAGCGTTCGAAATTTCATCTGGATTCTCGTTGGATTATTCATGTGAATTTGATTCATGGAAACTCTCACCTGAGGGCTGAGAGTCTAATTCCGCTGTCAGTTTGGCTGCAGCTTCAGTACACAACGCGGGTTCAATCGTGGGCCATGCAGGTGGCACCCAACACGACCTTCACATCACTTGCTCACAATCGATGAAGAGGCTACCTCGAGCCGACACTCGTTGTCAGAACAAACGATGCGAAGACAAACACGACGAGTCGAGGCTAATCTTCGATGCGATCATAGATCAGGAATTTATCCGGTGCGTTCTTAGAAGTCGCACGAAAGATTCCACGTCCCTGCTCATACCATTTACCATCGTGAACCTTGTAGACCGAATGGTAAGTACCTTGAGGGTAGAAGGTGTAAAAGTGATTCACACCATCCTTGATTTCAATTCGCATTGGAATCACGTTCGTATTTTGCAACTCACCGCTTGCATCGTAGACCTCGAGCGTTTCTTGGTGAGGTTCAATTCGCTTGATCCGGTAGGAACCGTCAGGGCGAACACATTTCCAGGCTCCCTTCAGTTTCTCCCATTCGGCGTTCACCGGGTTCATCTCAGCAGATGTCTTCATGACCCATTTGAGTTGCCCACCACTGACTCCTTTGCGAAGTTCATTCCACTTCGTGTTATCCGAGGAATCGTCTTGCAGGGCCTGAGTCTTTTGGTCAAGTTGCGCCTTCTCCTCGTCTGTCGATGGCATCTTTGTTGAATCCAGTAAATGGAAGATCCGATACTGGTGTGATCGGGCACTGGCAGTCGTGTTGACCAGTCGAGTGAGCCCCCACATTTTCAATGCTGGGTTAATTTCCATGACTCGGCGGAAGTAGGGAGCCGCGAGCTCTTTTTCAGCATCGACGTATTCCTCCTCACGCCCTTCGACCGGTTGAAAGTAGCCAAACCGCGCGACGTCGATTTCCGGAGTTGCTGCACCTTCGAAGTCAACAATCTCGTAAGTCTCGGTGTACAGCATTTTGCGAGCAGCCATGGTTCGCTGCAGCAATGCCTCTTCATCCAGTTCACCACCAAGTTCTCTCCGAATCGCCCACCACTTTAGAGGCCGACGTGAATCATCGAAGGAATTAAAACCCTGCATGGTGACATACTGGCATCCCATGCCCTTCGGATTGCCAACTTTCAGCAAGCCCCAAAACAGGAGGTTACCTCGCCGACATCGTGCCTCATGGATTTTCATCCATTCTGCTTCCACGGCAAGATACTCATCCTCACCGCCCTCGGGCACACTCATATAACCGAGTTGGATAAAGTTATAGGGGCGTTTCGCGAGCTTCACACGCATTTCCAAGGGACGACCTTGGTCTTTCGCTTGCGAGTCATTTTCTGACTTACTTTCTGACTTATTATCTTTGCCATCATTTTTAGTTTCCACATCAGCGGCGCCGGCCTCAGTGAGGCTTAAAAAACTCAACGGCAAAGCGACCGTAATTGTCAGTGCCAGAACTAGCTTGATGAGTTGGACTCCACCGAGATTCAGTTCCCGACGAGGGTTTTTGGATAATTGCATTTTGGCTGTCTTTGAAAATTTGATGAAGAAAAATTGTCCGCTGAGATTCTCCCTGTGGCGAATCATTCCTGCTTATTTAGAGTGATAGTGATACCCTCTTCACTGGGAACCCGGATTCCATCCACTGTTCGGTTGACAATGGTGTGAGCAAACTTCCCCGGCTCCGAGAAGTCAAAGAGGCAGTACTCATGAATCGCCCCAGCAGGACTATCACCCTTGCGTTCCCACAGCATTTTTCTTTTCTGCATTGCGACGATCTTTCCACGCATCGAGACACCTGTGGATGAGTGATAGTCCACGATGATGGCCTTCTCCGTAGGGCTATACGAACAGACCGCCCTTACTTCAAAAGCGTCGTCGGCTGTGCCGCCCTTCGGTGTGCTGGTCCACTCGCCGATCACAAGCTTTCCGGATGGACTGAGCCGGTGTGTGGTCACAATGCGATTGGCTCCTGCCGCGACTCCGTAACCTTTGCTGCCTGGATCTTCGTGTTCACCTGTGTAAGTACCCAGCAGTGGAGCCAGCATTTCTAGCTTGTCAGCCGTGACAACCGGCGCTGTCGTGTTTTCTCGAGTCCAAACGCCACCTTTGCTGTCCATCCCTCCCGTGGAATGCATACGATCGCCGATGATCTGAGCCACGACGGAAAACTGCGAAGTATCCCAGTCAGTGGCTTCATCTTCTGGTTTCAGGACTCGCATGCGTTCCACGTCCATCACCACGTACTTTCGGCCACCAGCACTGATTACCCCCTCTCCTTCGCCAAGTGCTATTTCATCTTCACCCTGGGTCACCTGCTGGTATCTAAAGTGAAACTTCCCCTCTAAGCCTGCCGATTCAATCACCAATCGATCCGTCACTCTTTGGCCATCAATATTCACCCCCGTCTTAAGCCAGGTTCCTAAAACTTGCTCTGTCTGGGGCTTCGTCTGAGACTCTATCTGCACCTCTGCCTGAGTTTCTGCCTCAGACTCTTGAGCCATCGAAAGGCCCGGTAACAAAATCGCCATCAACAGAGGACACAACAGGCATAATGCTCGCGAACGCATAGACATTTGGATTCTCACTTGTTTAACTCAGGAAATAGTTGTGGTTCCGCGCGAAATCCCTATCCGCGATCAGCCTGCTTGCCGCCGGTATCTACGCCAATACGGCAAAAGGAGTCCCATTCGGACCAAGACGATTCGCCGCAGTGGCTTCAGAGCCCTAGTGCGAAATCAATGATGAGGATGCCCGACAAAAAACACCCTTTCAGAAAAGAAACAACAAGGTCAGTGCACGACGTGACGCAGGTCAGTCTCGGTTGCGATCCT
>CAXGRW010000055.1:0-14844 GCA_964012125.1 uncultured Rhodopirellula sp. | reverse complement strand
TGGGAACGATTCCCACCACGATTCCTGGGATACGCTTCAGTGAGTGCTTGCCCAAGACGGCAGCAGCCATGAATCAGATTGCGATTGTCCGATCAATGACGTCGCCATTAGGAGAGCACAACTTTGGAACGCATTATCTGATGACGGGCTACAAACCCACACCTGTGCTGGAATATCCAGCGTACGGAGCAATCGTTTCTCAGTTGCATCGCGGGTCAGGCGTTTTACCTTCCAATATCGCCGTTCCAAGTTTCAACGTGGGGGGGAGTCAGTTGACGGGCAGCGGATACTTGCCAGCAGCGACTCGTCCATTTTCCGTTGGTGGTGATCCGTCGAAAGCCGACTTTGCTGTTCGTGATCTCGATTTCTTTCAGGGCCTGGATTTAACTCGGCTGGATCGTCGTAGGCAATTCGTTGCGGCATTGAACGCGTTTGAGGAAGGTAAAGCTAAGGATCAAAATCATTCGTCTGATCCAGATTTGGAGAGGGCATATCAGCTGATCGCGTCGGAAGATGCCAAGCGTGCGTTCCTGCTCAGGGAGGAACCAGCAGCTGTTCGTAAACAGTATGGTGGTAAGACGCTTGGCCAAAGTTGTCTTCTTGCACGTCGCTTGGTGGAAAGAGGTGTGCCGTTTGTAACGGTCAATGATCGCGGTTGGGATACTCACGAAAAATTACAGGTTCGCCTGAAGGATGGATTTGCGGGGGCGAAGGTAGATGTTGGGCTGGTCCCTACCCTTGATCATGCATTGTCAGCACTGATCAGTGATTTGGATCAGAGGGCAATGCTGGATGAAACGCTGGTCGTGGTGATGGGTGAGTTTGGGCGAACTCCGAAATTGAATACCCGTGGTGGCCGAGACCATTGGCCACGTGTTTTCAGTGTGTTGATGGCAGGGGGTGGCGTTGCGGGAGGTCAGGTGATTGGCAGCAGCGATGCTGTTGGCGAATCACCCCTGGATCGACCCGTCACACCATCGGATTTGGCGGCTACCATTTATACCCTGCTGGGTATCGATCCCAAGAAAGAATTTCAGACCGACGATGGCCGGCCCGTGCGGATTTCGCCTTATGAAGCCGAGCCCGTGTCAGAGTTGATTGCATGAGTGACCTCAGCCACCATTCGTCAAGTGTTCTTGGCGTGACCGATTCAATTGTGCGTTTCGTTTTGTGTGCTGCACATATGGTTCGCGTTCGACGGTCGATCCTTCGCTGTTTTTGTTTGCTGTGTCTTGCGATGGCGAATAGCGTGATTGCTGCAGAGCCCCCCATCACGTCGCTGGTTTTCGATCCAGCCGGGGAATCGATCATTGCGGCATCACAGTCCTACATGACAGTGCATGAGTGGCCAAGCCTGAAGGTTAACCGAACAGTACCGAGTTCATTGGTCTTGATTCAGTCGTTGGTGTTTTCCCCCGATGGCCAGAAGTTGGCAGTCGCTGGTGGAACGCCTGCGGAGACGGGTGTGGTTGAGATTCGGTCCTGGCCCAGGGGAGACTTGCTTGCTGTTCATGAGGGGCATGAGGATACCGTTCAGTCGGTCGCGTGGATTGATGACAACACTATTGTGACGGGTAGTCTTGATCATGAAATAGGCATCTGGAGTGTCGGGCTGCAAAAGCCGATCCGTCGTCTCAAAGGGCATTCCAAGGGAGTCACAGCGATACAGGTAATCGATGGCGGTAGCCTGATCGTCAGTGGTGCTCTTGATCAAAATGTCAGGGTTTGGAAAGTCGAAACGGGCGAGCTGCTCAGAACCCTGAATAATCACACTCGTGCGGTGAATGAATTGAAAACACAGCCTCTGCTTCCGGGGCAAGATTCTGCAGTCCGCAGACCGCCAATCGTGGCATCAGTCAGCAATGACCGTACCGTCAGGTTGTGGCAACCGACCATTGGTCGGCTGGTCCGGTTTTGCCGAATCGATGCCGTGCCTCTTACGCTGACATGGGGTCCGCGGGGTGAGTGGTTGGCAGTCGCCTGTGATGACGGAAAAGTGCGTGTCATTAATCCTGATACAATGGAAGTGACAGCAAAAGTCAGTGTCAATGATTCATGGCTTTACGCCATTGAAACCCATCCTGCTGATGGGAGTTTGGCTGTTGGTAGTCGTCAGCATCGACTACAGCGATTGACGGAAGATGAGTTGGTTAACAAATAATGATTTTCAAAGTTGGCTTCTTGTCCACATGCGACGCAGCGCCAATGCTCAGTAAAGAGAGTTTATCGATGGAACCTGTTGCGAGTGACACTTTGACTGCGTCTTGGTTGAATGCGGCTACAGCAAGCTGTGAACGAAAATTGCTGACTGGAAAGAGAGTTGGGTTCCGTGCTGTGGTGCTGGGTGCTGTGGTGTTGTGTGTTTGGGTTGGTGTTTTGGGTTTCCACTGCTCTGTTGCTCAAGCGGAAAATGAGGATGCCGGTTTGCATCTTTTTATTCTCTCGGGGCAATCGAACATGGCGGGTATGAAGCCGGAGGAATCCTTTACACCAGCGGTTGAAAAAGCATTTGGGAAAGACCGGGTTCTAGTGGTGAAAGATGCTCATGGTGGGCAGCCCATCCGCAGATGGTACAAGGATTGGAAAGCCGCCGATGGTACCCGTCCGGACAAGACAGGCGATCTCTATGACCGCCTGATGCAAAAGGTCAGAGAGGAAATAAAAGATACGAGCCAGAGTATCAAGACTGTGACGTTTGTATGGATGCAGGGAGAGCGAGATGCAAATGAGCGACATGGCGAAATCTATGGAGCCAGCCTCAATGGTCTGTTTGAACAACTCTCCGCTGATCTTGAGCGTGATGACTTGAATTTTGTGGTGGGACGCTTGAGCGACTTTGATATGTCAAATCAGCGTTATCCACACTGGACGAAGGTGCGAAAGCAGCAGGTGATGCTGGCCGATAAAAACCCGAATTGTGTTTGGGTAGATACCGATGACCTTAACGATGGCAAGAATCGACGCGGAAAAATAATCAAGAATGATTTGCATTACTCGGCCAATGGCTACGTGACTCTCGGACAACGGTTTGCTGATCAGGCTGTTCGATTGATCAAGGCACGAAATGACGCTAGTGCTGGTAAAGCGACCAAGCCCTGAATCGATTACTCACGGTGGCAGACCTTCGGTAGTTGAAATCGGGTGGCTGAAATCGGGTGGTCGACGGTATCTTTCCCATTTAACACTCGTGACAGATTTGCGGGCGATAGGATTTGGTCTGCTTGACAGTCAGCTTGGATTAACAATGTCTTTCTTGATTCAGGCCCTTTTCATCCGCTTGACCTCGATTTTTCGTCGCTAAACAGTTTTTTGGGTCTAGGCTAATTCTGAGGGCGGTCGTGTACGGGGCGACCATCCGTTTGTTCCAATACAGTTTTGGTCATCGAGATCTGATTGATGAATCGATATGGGCTCGCATTATCCGGTGGTGGATTTCGTGCCTCGCTCTACCATCTTGGTGTAATTCGGTATTTGCGTGATGCCGGACTTATCCAGAACATCAAGCAAATCACCTCCGTTTCAGGAGGGAGTGTGGTCGCTGCGCATATGGTTCTGAATTGGGACCGATACTGCGGAAGTGATGAAGATTTTGATCAGGTCTCAGGCGAGTTGATTCACTTTCTGCAGATGGATGTGCGAAATCGTATCGTCCGTCGTTTTCCACTTGCTTCGATGGTGAATTGGGGGCGACGTACCGTTCGCCTGCCGGCGTGGCGGCAATACACCCGGGCTGGGTTGCTTGAACAGCATTATCAAAAGTACCTTTACGGTGATGTGGGCTTGTTCAGTCTTCCCGATGCCCCAAGACTTTACATTCTTTCTACGGACCTCAGTGAAGGCTCACTCTGTGCCTTCCATCGTGAGGGGCTGCTGTTGCATCGACGCACCGCCAGTGGTCACGATGAGTTTGAAAAAATGCAGATCGGACTGGCCACGGTTGCGATGGCTGTTGCTGCGTCATCTGCTTTTCCTGGATTCTTTCCGCCACTGGAGTTGCGTGGGAGTGATGTGGGAGCACTGGAAGGTGAATTCTCGCGGCATGCGTTCACGGACGGAGGCATCTACGACAACCTTGGGCTGCGGATGTTTCGGCATTTGCAAAGTTCATCGTTGCGAGAGGTCTCTGATTTCAGTGAACACGATGTGTTGAATCGCGAGGCACTTCTTGGAGCACTCCGGAACACAGCAACGCAGTCTGATAGGACTCCCGCGGGCAAGTTGTGGGAACTTCTGAATAGCAATCCTGAAACGCCCGCGACTGGCACTCCATCAGAGGAAACACTGGTGGCTGCTCTTGGTAATCTTGCCACGGTCTTGAAAACGAAAGAAATGCATCGCGATCCTGTGTTTCAACAGGTAAAGCTGCTCGACGAAGGTGCCCAAGCCCTGCTGAATGAATACAGCGATTCACCAGATCCGATGGAAGGAATGGATGCTGTCTGGTTGAATCGTCAAATTGTAAGCCAGATTCTGGAACAAGAAGCTGGACAACCATGTTTGCGGGTCAGCACGGATAGGATTGACAGTATTCTCGTCAGCAACGCAGGAGCTTCATTCAAAGTCCGTGCGGACGGTCGAGCTGGTGGTTTGATGTCTACTGCCATGAGAGCGACTGATATCCTGATGGATCGTGTTTACCAACTCGAAATGGATTCTTTTGAGAGAAGTTCAGGTTCGCTTTTTATTCCAATCACACAGATCATTTCACAGGGGCAGGATCCGCACGCTCCTCATCCGGAGATTCAGAGACAAGCAGCGTTGATTCGAACTGACATGGATCGCTTTACGGATCTCGAAGTTTCGACGCTGGTGCAGCATGGATACTGTGTCGCAAGGCAACGGTGCTGTAATGTCAAAGGACTCGTTGCCACACCGGAATCCACAGGCAAGCCCTGGAATCCGGTGGAGGTCACTGCTCCAGGTTCGCATCGTCAAGCTAGCGAATCCATTTCGCTGAATGATGAAAATACAGCTTTGCAAACAGCCCAGTGGCTCAAGAAGTCTGCCTCGCGTCACGTCTTTAGTACTTTGTTAGCGGTCAAAGATTGGCCAACGTACATTTGGGCACCTCTGTTTTTAGCATTTGTGTTTACTCTGCCGTACATGCTTTATCGTTCGCAACAAATTGCGTCTCAGCAAGGATATGTCCTCGAGGCCGTGTCCAAGACCAGCCCGCTGTACAAAAAAATTCTGGGGTTGTTGGACTCGGAACCCATCCATGAGATTGAGCAGGTTGATTTCGAAGAAGTTGAGACATTGCCGGAAATCTCGATAGCTGGCATTGAAGTCATTTCTGATAACCGTATTTTTGACCTGAGAGATTGGGCGGCAGCTAAGGAGGCGACGGAATGGCAACCGTATTCGTTCAGTCGCATAAGAATGCGACGGAGAGCTGATTCGGAAGAGAACGACCAACTCGGATTTCATTTGTCGACGGTCGACGCGAACTTGCGGTATCGGTGCCTTACACCGTCCTTGGTGCCAGTATTTTCCCGCTGTAAATCTAAAACAGGTAAGTATCACTGGGATGTGCGTTTTGATATGTCCGCCACCGCACTCAATGATGAGACGATCGGCGTGTTTGAAACGATGCTTCCTCAGGATATGGCGGAAGTGGTTGAGAATCAGGGGCGATTTCGATTCACAATCGCCAACGACACCGGATTGGCGCAAATTTGGATCCTAATGCCGGTTGGTAGGCCCTACGAACAGTTTCAGATTTGGTCCCACCCCATCGGGCAACCTGAACTGAGCGAAATGGTGGTGCCAGCAACAACCGTTGATTTGCCGATTGGTTCGATCGCAACCTTTCAGTTGATCAATCCGAAGAGTAACCGGCAGTATGAATGCCGTTGGACATGGACGGACGTGCCAATCGGCGGCTAGCTTGTTGGTAGCAGCGGTTAGCAGTCTGAGTGCCTCTGCTATTGTTCGGTTATCACCGGTGCAACACCAAAAGTTTCTGATAGTTCCAGTAGCAGCCGTTCTGCGGGATTTAAGGTTGATCTTTCTGCAAGCACACGTCGTGCTAGATCAGGTTTGTCCGTGATCAGTCCGTCGACGCCAATCCCAATCATCCGCGACATCGTTACCGCATCGTTTATCGTCCAAACGTAGACCTCTTTTCCGCTGGCGTGGGCACGTTGGATAAATGCTCGATTCACGAACATCGCATTGACGGCTAGAAAGTCTGCTTTGGTATCCTGAATTTTACCGCCCAACACCGACAATAGCAGACCAACGCGGCAATTCGGTTCCAATTGTTTCATCTTGTTTACCGCGCCAATATTCAATGACATGTACATCACATCAGACGACATGTCATGTCCATTGACGATGTTCAGTACACGCTGCTCAAGGTCTTTGTCGTGCCCGTAATACTTAAGCTCGATAACGACCTTTGTTTTACCTTTGCAGACGGTGAGTAATTCGGCCAAGGTTGGGACACGTTCGGCATGGAATACCGGATCCTTATGACTGCCAATGTCAATCGATTCAAGATCCGTCATGGTTGCATCCCAGATTTTGAGATTAACGTTAGCTAATTTCATGAAATCACTGTCATGAAAAACAACGACCTGGTCATCGCTCGTTTCCTGTACGTCGATCTCTACCCAATCGGTGGCATAGTCGATGGCCTGACGCATGGCAGCCAATGTGTTTTCTGGTGCGTCAGCGGATGCGCCACGGTGGGCAATGATCTCAACATCATCAACTAGGCGGATGCTTTCTAATGTCCAGATCCCAATCATTGCAGCAGCGACCAAGCCAATCAGGCTGCCCGCGATCAGACCCTTTGCATTCAAACGCATGCCGCCCTCCACAGCAGGTGGGACCATGGAATTGCTGCTGGGGAAAACGAAATTTTCATCGTTGCATCCAATTGCCCGGTACAGGTTCAACCACAGGGCCGCAAAAAGGCTGCTACTAACCATCTGGATAAATAGATTGCTAAGCGTCCAGATCAGCAGAAAAATTCCCAAATTGATAACCAACAGGCTGAGAGAAGTCACTGTATCGGGGATCATCCATCGGCCAAGCCAAATCAAAAGCGATGTCATGACCGTAGAGGTTCCCAGTCCAGCGAGCAGCCAAATCATAAACATGCCAATGATGTGGATTCGAGAACCGCCGGTTCGAAGGACACTTTCCTTAAGTGCTCGTGAGGCTGGGACTGTTTCAAAAAGCAACAGCGGTAGAGCAAAGATCCAGCTGGAAAGAAATTTCAAGAACAGTATCGTGAAGCTGATGACCAGAACAGCACCAATCAATACAGCAACAAGGAACTCAGGTGGCTTTTCCTGAAGATAAAAATTGATGTCGAATTTACCTAATAGCAGGCTGTAGGTTGCTGCTGCCACGGCAAGAAACGGCATGGCTAGAAGGCCAAGCCTGAAGATCAGTCGGGCTGTCACTTGACTGATGCTCCACCAGTGCGTCATTGCAAAGCGGATCGCAGCAAGAGTACTCGTCTTGTGTTTGGCGGGGACAGCCAGGATTGCCATCAACGCGGCCTGTCCCAGAACGATGATTCCCAACCACAAGGATCCAAGCGTGATCGCGCAGATCCACCCCGCTGGCTGGAGCATGAAAAAGAGAATGTCCTGATCCGCAAGGACCGGCTTTCCGGATAGGTGGAGCAGAGCTTGGGTCAATACCGCCAACAGTGGAGTCAGCAAGACAACGGCAATGACCGCGTACAGTCCATTGGTCAGGAATAATTGAGGCCAGTGACGGCCAAAATCGGCCAGCGTTTTTCGAAGCGTCTCATTCCGTAAAGTCCTCGATTTGCTCAATGAACTAGCGGCTCGTCTTCTGGATTTGGTGTTTCAGCCAGTTGCTCTGCTTTATCCTGAACAATGGCCATCAGCTGCCGCACAGTGATAGCAACAGCCAGCATGGAAATGCCAGTCAGCAGGAAGTCGATCCCCGCCAGCAGACCAATGATCTCGAGAGCTTCCTCACCCGTGCGTGTGAACATCCAATATCCCAGTCCCACCGCGACGAGTCCGCTGAAAAATAGCAGTAGCCAACCCTTCGCCGGGCGATAACTAAAGGCCGTGATCAGTTTCCAGATGCCACCGGCCACGAAAAAAATCGACATCACCCAAATGACCAGTGCTGATCCAATCCAAGGTTCGGCAAGCAGGCCAAGACCGGAGATCGTCGAAACCAGGCCGATAATCACGGGTGAGATTTTTTGCGACCAACGTTCGGCCCACCAAGCTGTCACCAACTGGATGATTCCAGCGATCAGTAGAACGATGCCAATCACTCCTACCACCCACGTTCCGGCGACACTTGGTGCCGCGAATGCCAGACACCCCAGTAGAGTCAGAACACTGCCTAGCAGGAAAAGTGGCATGGTCCGGGGAAATTCACGGTCTTTCATGATTGATCACAGGTCGCAGGAAAACAGGTCGCAGGAAAACAGGTCACAACCGACCTGTTCACTGGGTTAATGTCGGGTTGCAGGTCTGCACACTAAGTTGCGGCGTAAATTCCTTGCCAAACGGAGCACAATGATGTAGCGTCACGAGAAACCTGCGGGCCGCTATCTTACCCGATCAACTCACCCCTTTGTGAATTCCAGCGGCGGAGTTCCTTCGGTATCACCAATCATGTAGAAGTCGAGTTTTCCGTCTTTGAAAAGAACTTGGGCCAGCATGACACCGTCATCGTTCATTTCCATCGCCAGAATTCCTTTGTCATCGACATCCCACACGCCGGTCACTTCCTGCGATTGGTCGCCTTGAAAATAAGTCCATGCAAAGGTCCCGTCCTCTTTAAGGTCCATCTCAAAGCTTCGTCCATCTCGATCTGCTGACCATGAACCATCAAGTTGATCTTTGGCGATTTTAGCTGTTGGCTGAGGGGGGAGCACTTCCTTTGGAGGATCGGGGATTTTTGCATTCGGATCAACACTCAGTAACAACTGGATTGCGACAGGGTCAGTTGGCGTGAGAGCAACCAAGCGTTCCAGTTCGGTTGCTGCTGCTTCGTCGTGTCCGGCTGTGATGTACTGGTACGAAAGGACCAGTAGGGCAGCATTGTCGTCAGGATTGTCAGTGACAAATTGCTCAAGCTTGCGCAATTGTTCCGTGTAGATGTCGACCTGCGGATACAGACCGATCATGGTTGTCCAATCCCAGCCGGGGCCGACACTCAGAACAGCATACAGCGTTGCTGCCGCTTCTTGATATTGACCCAATGCGAACAGGGTCAATGCCCGAAACTCATGCATGACTGCATCATTGGGGCTTTCGTTGAGTGCCTTGTCGGTAGCTTTCAGTGCTGCTGCGTAATCGCCCGCGTAGAAATCGTTTCGAGCTTGGTCAAAAGTTGTCAGCGAAACTTCAGGCACTTGTGCAGTGGGGGCATCTGTAGGATTGCTTGACAACGTTGTCTCACCGGGCGCCATGATGATTGGCTGCGAATAGTCGTAAACGCTATTGTCAACAATCACCGTGCTGGGCGTAACGTAAGGGTTGTAATAATTGTTGTATCCAAAAGCCCAGCCTACGCGATTGATCCCCCACGTTGTCAAACCAAACGTTGTGAGCGCTGGGTACCGATTCCACCAGTAGTTCCAACAGGTAGGCGGTCGCCATGGGTGGTGCCACGATCCATGATGCCAGTGGTGGTGATGGCTGTAATGGTGGTCATACCAGTTGTCCCATCCATATCCCGGTCGATTATGGTCCGGGTGACGGTAGCCGGGACGTTGATCCAAGCGATCATTCAATGAAGCACGGCGGTCATCAATGCTGGGCCGATCTGGACGATCAGGTCGATTGGGACGACCGCCATCAAGGCCCGGTAAACTGGGCCTTACCGAAGGACGGTCAGTGCCAGGACGTAAGCCATTTCCTGGTCGGTCTGCGGGAAGCGTGGAGGGGCGGTCGCCCGGCAATGATGGACGGGTGGAAGGTCGACCGTCTGGCAACGATGGACGGGTGGAGGGTCGCCCATCTGGCAACGATGGCCGGGTGGAGGGTCGCCCATCGGGTAACGATGGCCGAGTGGAGGGCAATGACGGCCGTGTGGAAGGCAGCGAGGGCCGTGTTGACGGCATGGATGGCCGCGTTGAAGGGAACGAGGGTCTTGTGGACGGCATGGACGGTCGCGTCGATGGGAATGACGGTTTGGTGGACGGCATGGACGGTCGCGTCGATGGGAATGACGGTCGCGTCGATGGCATCGATGGACGTGAGACAGATGGCATCCCTGTGCTTGGTCGGGTCGGCCTACTGAAGCTGGGGCTGGGACGACTAGGGCTCGGCCTACTGGGGCTGGGCCTATTGGGGCTGGGACGACTCATGTTGCTGCGACTCATATTCGCACGGCCGCCACCTCCACCACCTCGTCCGCGAGCTTGTAATTCGCTGATTGGCGTGATTAGCAAAGCTCCAGCCAGCAGAAATTTGGATGCTGTCTTCATCATCGGTCGAATCTCAAAAGTGTAAAAGTGTGCGTGAGGGGTATGCGAGAGCTAATCGTGATCACTTGGTCGATCGCGTCGGCGGCGGTGGACGCTTTACCATCGTGATCGGTTCCATGTTCTCTCGAACATTACCAGCAACAATCATGCTTCGGTATTGCCATGTCACCATTTCAGCGTCGTGAAGAGTGTAGGCAGTGGTCGCGGTGACAGTTTCACCACTCGCCGTAACTCCAGCGGATGTCAGCAGCCATTCCTTACGGTGTTTGGTCCACAGCCCGCTAAAGAATCCACCATGGGAATCGAAGGTCCACGATCGAATCTTTCTTCGGGCTGGATCCCATCCAATGCGTTGAACTCCGTTCATCTCACTACCATCTCGCGTTTGTACATTGAAGCGTCGTAGTAAGTAGTTCCCATCTTCTGACCAACTGCAGGTTGTGTGAACTACCGAATTGTCATCTTCATTGACCCAGTTTCCTGTCAGCCATGAAAGTTGTTCCAGTTGTTCCTTGCGGCCAACCGTACTGGCAGGGAGATTCTTGAGCGAGTTGATCCGCCACTTGCCATCCGCCTCCAGCGTATGTAACGCGACATAACGACTTTGAGTCTGCACGTGGTCCGGTGATTCAGCTGCAAGGACAACGCCTTCTTCCATCACGACACGGTCAGTGATTTTTCGAATTCGCTCAATTGCAATTTCATCAATCGTCGCGTTTTCGGAATTGCGAAATACATTGTCGAATACTGCGATGATTGCTTCTCGACCCTGCGTGAGTTCACCAAACTCATCCAGAAATTCAGCGTCAGCCGTGAACATATTTCCGATCGCTGCAGCATCACGTTTGGCATAGGCATCGACGAATGCTTGAGCACTGGCAAGGAACGGTTTGTGCTCTTCCGCAACTTCAATTGATGGCTCGGAGGCCAATGCAGGCTGATCTGCCGAGGGCGGAGGGCTTTGGCCGGCGGCAGAGTTCGGAAAAGCGAAGAGAGCACCCAGTAATACCAACGGCGCGGCACAAGTGATGGATTTCATGGTTTTGGTCGGGTCAAGTATTTCAGTGACGAGAGTTACTACGGAATTGAGAAGCGGAGGAGAAGGAGTTGCAGGTGCGGCGTGTCTGACCAGATTGGGTATCCAGGTCCCCACGCAATTAGCCTGCGTTTGCTTGTGATCGTCTTGCAACGCCGGAATATCGAGTCTGGTTTAAACCGCCTGAGCAAGCAAAGTCACTGTGTTGATTGTAGCAGTTGATTGTAGCACTAGCTTGGTGGGAAAGGCCAAGAGGGGGCGGACGATTCATCTCTGTAATTCATTGATGACTATTGTGGAATTACGCCTGCTTGACCTTCCAAGTCATGCTGGGTGTGCTGCACGAGACTGGATTTGTCGACAGGATGTGATTGTAAATCCCCCTGAGTCTTTCGTTTTTGCGACACGAGCCTGTTTCGAGCCAGTCACGTGTAGCCAGCGCTATCCGCTTACATGAATGGTTTCGCTTGAATAAATCGTTGAATCAATCTCGTGGTTGATGCATAAAGTGGGGCACGTTTGCACTCGCATTGCCGCCATGCCGGGTTTGGATCGTCTGCCCACTAACGCTGCGGTTCACGAATTTTTCCAAATTGCAATCGCTACTCTGCGGCACACTGCGTGGCAGGAAATCCTTGCAGTTGGAGTGGCTATAAATTAGCGGAAAAATTTATCTTGGTCAGACACTTGCCAGTGATCATGGCTTGGGCCGTGTGGGGTCTGTCCTTGGCGGTGATGCTTACTGTGAAGTTTTGCGGACAGTGTTAACGTGTGCGTCGGCAAGTTTGGGCTGAAGACCCAGTGCAGGAAGAAGTGAACTTCTGCCAGTGCATTTTCATTACATCAAAATGCCGTCCACCGGCTTACGCTTCTCTGGCAGCTTGGTTTCACCAAGCATTTCACGAATATTGATGTCGATGGTTCGCGACAAGCTTTGAGTGGGCGTGTCCGAAGGGCGATTGCTGAACGGGTCTTGCAGGAAAATCGAGACCCGATCGATCATCAAGAACGCGAATGCGAAGCTGATGGATGTTGAAACCAGCCCGAACCATGGTAAGTCGACGAGGCCAAAGGGAAGGCAAATGACAAATAGGTAAATCAATAGATTTATAATTCGGGTATAGGATCGGGGAAAAGTTGTATTGCGAATGCGTTCGCAACCGCCCATTGCATTGGTCAGCCGGAGCAGAGTTTTTTCAAGTTCGATGAACTCGAATGTCTCCAGATGCCCTTGTTCTTTTAGTGCCCGAAGTTCTTGGCCTTGTCGCAAAAGTAACAGGTTCGGCACATGCTTTTCACGGATCTCACAAATTTCTTGCTCCGTCAGCAGTTTGCCGATGTCTTGTGTCGCATCTTGACCTCGCAGGGTGCGGCTTAGCGAGTAGCACCAGGCGATCTGGCGATGACACAGGCGTGTTAATGTCGTTTGTCGATTTGTGTCCGCCGATGCCGTAAATTCCAATAGCTGGCGTGTCCACGTGCGGGAATCATTCACGATCGCACCCCATAGAATGCGGGCTTCCCACCATCGGCCGTAAGAGGAGTTGGTTCGAAATGCCAGCAGCAACCCGATGACCGTACCCATGATTGCGATCACAGGAAGTGGAAACGCACTGTCCTTCCATCCGTAGCGAATGTCGAGCGCTTCTATCGCGCTCACATACAGAATGACTGCGATAAAATGACGCCACAGTTCGCTAGCTACCGAACCCACAGTGGCTAAGGATGTGGCTGCAGGTGTGTACATGATGAATGGAATTGAGTGAGGCAGCGAGACGAATCAGAGATTAATGGTAACCCCAGCCGAAACGCAGGTCACCTGTGGTCGCAGATGACGCATGGGAATCTCGGGTACGCCATTGTCAGAAACATAGTGCCCGAGCCACTGAAAAGGTACGCAGACACCCCTTTGCGTAGGGGCAGCCTGCTGTCATGAATTAACGAGGTGGCGGCGGGGGAAGATTCAACGGCGATGATGCACTGGTGATGGTTTGCTGGTAGTGACGCAGTACACCATAGACCGACTGAAATGCGGGATAGGAGGCAAGCTGCTTGTAGGCCGGATTGGTTGCGACGTCTTCGAAGTGTTGCACAACCGTCGCGATCTCAGATTCTGAAGGGTGCCCTCCCGTTAAGAAAATGGATGAGGGCAGTGCGAGGTAATTCTTCCAGTTATCATCCAACTTCTCGTACAACTCTGGTGCCAGTTTCGTTAGCTGTGTCCTCAGGACATCCGCTTCAGACCCGACTTGTTGACGGATAATCGGTGGGTTTTGGGTGATCACTGTGACCGTGCTCGCCGGAGTCGTGGGGACTGGCTGCACATTGCCCGCAGTAGGAGTGCCAAATGGAACGCTCGGATTGCCGCCCACAGGTGCCGCAGGCACGACTACTGTGGGAGCCGGTTGTGGAATCGTGCCAGCGTAGCGAGCAATGGTTTGAGTTAACTGCAACGCAGGCGGTGGGATGACCAAAGGAGTCCCGGGGCCGGCACTGTGGTAATACGAACTGGTGGCCAACGGATCTGTGCGAACCACCGAACCATCAATGGAAACGCCGGCAAACAATCCTCGGCTGCGAGAATAAGTATAAATTTCTGCTTTGAGTTGACCGTCTGTCGCTGCTGCGGTCTGGCGTCCAATTGGACCAGCAGCCGCTGCGGCGTCAGCGCCGATTGTCAGTTTTCCCTGCAGAATACCCTGAACGCTATTGAGCGTTTTGAACACCAGAATGATGTCGGAGGACTGAACCCCTACCTGCCATCCAATGTTACCACCAGTCAGTGTGATGAAGACCGGAGCGTGCCATATACCGTTGGCATCGCGAATAAATAATAGACCGCGACCAAACCTCGCTCCCACGATAAAGCCACCCTTGATCACGTTGGGAATGATCGCAACGCCGTAAGCATCTGATAGCATCGCCTGTGGAATCTTGTTCCCCGGCGTGCTCATCGCCTCACTCAACACAGACGTGGCGGCTTGAACCGTGGACGCTTCCATTTGTTGGCCGTGGGCAACTCGCGGAGTGGCGGTTGAAGTTAAGAAAATGGCGATCAGAAACGTTGGAAAAGAGTAGCGAAACATCTTCCTGGAGTCCTTCCCGGTGCGAGCAATTCTTAAACTGAGCAGAAAACACAGTGTAGAGGGTTTGGCGGATTTCCAAAACACGAACCTTGCCATGGTTCGCTGAAACGCATGAATGGAAATGCAAGCATTTCTTGAGCCTGCCAGATCAGAGAGATACCAGATCCCAGAGATGCTCGCCCCGTGCTAGGCAAAACTCAGGCGCTTACAGCGTTAAGAGACCGCTGTTTAGTATCCCATTGAGCATTGAGCATTGAGCATTGAGCATTGAGCATTGAGCA
>CAXGRW010000054.1:0-14958 GCA_964012125.1 uncultured Rhodopirellula sp. | reverse complement strand
CTGACTTTGCTTTCAGCAGTTTGGGATTGCCGCTCGGCATCTCCACCGGTCCGACGACTATATTCGACTAACTGTGATTTGAGTTCGTCACGATTCAAACGAACTTCGTCTGTATTCAGATCAACATGAAATCGTCGCGAGACCCATTCAACCAATCCATCGCGATCCAGAGAGACTTGAGCACCTTGCTTCTCGGTGAACCGGGACAAACCGGTCAGCACGGGGTACTCTGCTTCTTTTGAATTGTAAGCTTCCTCAGCGCGTCGAAACAACTCATCGGCAACGCTTCGTCGATCTTCGACATCGCGAAATTCATCGAGTGTGGTTTCGATACCAAACTTGTGCCTCATCCAAGCCCCAAGGGTGCGAAGCCCGAAGTCCGCGTCGAGCATTGGAGCCCCCTCGCTGATATCGATTCCGGCAATCCGGGCCTGGGCGCGTTTGGTCAACTCATCGATCAATTCGTCACGTTCCATACGTTTCAATTGATGCTCTTGGTAGTTACCCCCCTGCGTTGTATTCGCCCAAGTCACCAATGCTTTCCAATTCCATTCATCTTCCATCTCCTCCGGAAGATTTTCTTCAACAATCTCGGCAGCAGTGACTTCCACCTGTCTTTCAGCTTGATCGTGCGCATAACTGCTGGCCATTTTGAAATCCATGTTCAGGAAATCACGTGGCTCTAACTGACAATCAAGTTGTCCACCGGCGTAAGCAGCAAACGACTCAACGCCATAATTGGGATCGAGGAAGGTCTCGACAAACTTGCTGATTTGGCCTTCAACCAGATCAAGCACCATGTTTCGCGAGCTATGTCCATCGAGCAGATTTTGGCGATACCGATAGACACGTTTTCTCTGCTCATCCATGACTTCGTCATAATCGAGCAAGCTTTTTCGAATTTCGTAGTTTCGTTCTTCGACCTTCTTCTGGGCAGCTTCCAACCTGCGGGAGACCAACTTGGACTCAATCGGCTCTGATTCGCCCATGCCGAGTTTCCCCATCATGGTTTTGACGAAGTCACCGGCAAAGATCCGCATCAAATCATCTTCCAGAGACAAAATGAATCGGCTTGATCCGGGGTCGCCCTGACGGCCACAGCGACCACGAAGCTGAAGGTCAATTCGTCGTGATTCGTGCCGCTCGGTACCGAGCACATAAAGACCACCGATGCGGCGAACTTCCTCGCCCTCTTCACTCATCTTTTCTCTGTCGTCAATTTCTTTGACGAGTGCATTCCAAACATCATCAGGCACTTCAAGCCGTGTTGGATACTCATGTTGCAACTGGGCCCACGCCATTGTCTCGGGATTTCCCCCAAGAATGATGTCAGTACCACGGCCCGCCATGTTGGTTGCAATCGTGACCGCATTGAGTCGGCCTGCCTGCGCAACAATGTCTGCTTCGCGACCGTGTTGCTTTGCATTCAAGACATCGTGCTTGATTCCTCGCCGTTCAAGAAGATCCGCCAAACGCTCACTTTTTTCGATGCTGACGGTACCAATCAGAACCGGTCTCCCTTTGGGTTCAACCGACAGGACATCGCTTTTCTCAAACCGCGTGGGGGTTTTCTCATTTTTCAGGACGATATCGATGGATTCATCTGTCTCCTGTTTGATGATTCCCCAACTTTCCGGTGACTTGCCTGGCTCCTGTAGATGGTCTGGCACATCGGTCTTGTTGTGGATCAGGACATCCCATTTGTGAGCCCGCTCCACGTCTTTTGCAAGAGCTTTGAACTTGTACTCCTCAGTCATGTAAATCTTGTCGGCGAACTCAAGTCGCTCAAGCTCGCGATTCGTTGGAATCGCAACAACATCGAGCCCATATATTTTGAAGAATTCAGTCGCCTCTGTCATCGCTGTTCCGGTCATGCCTGACAGCTTGGAATACATCTTGAAGATGTTCTGCAACGACGCGGTAGCGAACGTTTGTGTCTCCTGTTTGATCGGCACGCCTTCTTTTGCCTCGACAGCCTGATGCAAACCATCACTCCACTGCCGGCCCTCCATCAGACGACCAGTAAATTCGTCAACAATCACAACCTGTCGGTCTTTGACAACGTAATTGACATCACGTTTGTACAGGAAGTGAGCCTTGAGCGAATTGTCGATCAGGTGTGGCCATTCCATGTTTCCAGCGGTGTAAAAACTTTCGACACCAGCCAGCTTCTCGGCCTCTCGTACTCCTTCATCGGTAAGCGCAACATTGTGCTGCTTCTCATCCACAGTGAAGTGTTTTTCTTTGACGAGTTGTCCCGCAACACGATTGGCATCCTGATACCGGCCCATGTCCAAATCAGCAGGCCCACTGATGATCAAGGGCGTCCGTGCTTCATCGATAAGAATGTTGTCGACCTCGTCGATAATGGCATAGTTCAAGCCACCCTGACACTGCTGCGCGTCTCGTGAATAACGATCATCGCCTTTGGAAGCCGGCCGCATATTGTCACGAAGATAGTCAAACCCAAACTCGTTGTTGGTTCCGTAAGTGATATCGCACATGTAGGCAGCCTGTTTTTCTGCCGTCGACATACCTGACTGAATTGCGTTGACCGTCAGACCAAGATTCATGTACAGCGGCGCCATCCACTCCATGTCACGACGTGCCAAGTAATCATTCACCGTTACGACATGCACTCCCTTACCTTCCAAGGCATTGAGGTAAGCAGGCAAAGTCGCCACCAATGTCTTTCCTTCTCCCGTCACCATTTCGGCGATGCCACCGGAGTGCAACACCATGCCGCCGATCAATTGCACATCGTAATGACGCATACTCAAAAAACGCTTGCCACCCTCACGGCAAACCGCAAACGCATCAGCCAAAATATCTTCCAACGTTTCACCATCGCGCAAACGCTTACGCAATACATCTGTCTGACCACGAAGTTCGTCGTCAGTCATCGCAGCATAATGCGACTCCAATTCACCAATTTCTTCAGCTCGAGACTTGAATTTTTCGACCTGACGATCGTTGGCAGAGCCGAACACTGCTGTCACAGCTCGTTCGACGACACCAAACAGTCCACCGAATAGAACACCCAGCAGGTCCCAGATTTTTTCAAGAACAGACATATCGTTTTGGTTTATTGAATGGTCGCAAGGACCGGTTGAGATCGGATTGGATTGATTGCTTAGGCTGAGCGAACAGGGCTCAATTGCACTGCGGTTGCTCAGGATGCGGTTGCTGCCCAAACAGGCAGATGTCACAAAGCGGAGATTCCCTGTTCAGACCAGAGAGCATCCGGTCTAACTCGGAGACTTGACCGCGAAGTGACCAAGATTCCACTCCCACCAAAATCTGGATGAGAGGTGATTCCTGTTCACCTCGGTCGTCTCGCTTAAAATCCGCCGCGCGCGCACCGGCCCTAACTTGTTTCAGCATCGTAAGTTACGCGTTTAGGGAAAATGGGTCAACTGTGATTGTTGCTCACTCTCGGCGCTCCTACATTCGGTCATTCACCCAATACAACTCGATATCCCTAAGTTGTTCCCAGAAAACAACTTAAAGCCAAACAAAACCTGTCGTCACGAGAAAACGCCGCCTGTCGCAAGGAGCAGGAAGCAGAATTCACTCGAAAAATTGCAAGCAAATTCGACTCAATCGTAGATCCGCGAGGTGAATAACCACGCAAAACCAGTTTGCCGAAGCCTCATGCAGCACACAGATCAAAAACCATTACAACGCAGTTTATGCAGGCCGCGATGGTGTGCCGAGGCATTGTCTCCAACACGCAGGCCAACACAGAATCCAGTGTCGACACCACCATTGATGAGGTTTAGTCCTTCGAGCGACCAAAGAGCGGAGCAAATAGCATGATCACCCCAACAACTAGTAATCCGTAGAGAGCCAGGACGGAGTTCAAGATTGTTCCCTGAGTGAGCGTGGTTAAAAATGCTCCGGGAAACGTTTTGACAGCATTGATTCCAAATAGGTTTAGGTTTTCAGTCAGGCCTACCGCCAAAGCTCCGCAAAGGCCATCGACGAACATTCCGACGGGGAAAAGCAGGGTGAGCAGCAAACGCGTTACATATACCACTCGTAAAGTGGTCCGAGTGAGCCGGTATTGGCGGATGCGGGTACGGGCTGTTTGGTAGTCGAGAACGGTATAACCAAACGTAAAAACTAGCACTCCAAGGACCATGGCTGCGAATTGACCATCACTGATTCCGGCACCCATATAAAAGCTCGGGACAGCACTGACGGAACAAACCAATAACCATCGGATGGAAATTCCCCTCAGCGAAACAGGTTTTCCAGTTTCTATCTCCCCCCTCAGAGCGTCGGAGAGTTCGGGGTCCGTTTCAGGCGGAGCAAAAGGATTCAACCCTCTAGACACGTCTCTAAACCTAATTTCCAGAAGTTAAAATCAACGGTTGCGACAAAGATGGCACCAAAACTGCAGCGTTTCGCAAGTTTCAAAGCCAACGAACCAAATTTTCGTCTCCTGCTCCGGCGACACCCTCTAAACTAGAGAAGCGAAGGGTTGGGCTTCATTGTCCGGAATTTCATGATACACCTTGGCGCGAATCTTCGCTAGCTACGACAGTAATCGACATTGGGCGTTGCCAGTCAGTCCATCACTCAAAAGCGTTCAATTTTTGCTGTTCAAGTAAGCACATGCGGAACTGTTCGACCTCGTCTGCGGTCAATACGTACTTTTCATTCAGTAGTCATCAACCGTTCACTGATACCAATCACGCTGGGTGAGGCCGTGCCGAAGCTGAACGCATGAAGCATCATCTCGGCGTACTTCGAATCTGCCTGATGTACGTGACTGTTTCGTTTGACTGTTTCGTTTGACGACGAATTCCTTTTCAACCTGCTGCGAACCGGTGCCCATTATGCGTCGATCTATTACGAATCGATCTGTGCCTTGCAAATCAGTGCCTTGCAAATCAGTGCCTTGCAAATCTGTCGAGTTCCCACGAACACACACCTGGTGGTTCATGGCTGTTCGGTCTGGGTGCTCGTTGCTGATCGGCATGCTATTGCTGGGATCAAACTCAACTCATGCGCAGTTTGGCAATGGCAACGGCGCGGGCAACAATGGCAATGGTCAACAACCTAATCGCCCCAATCAGGGAATCGTTGGCGGCGGAGTTCCGTTCGGTAGCGTGGAACCGACGGGGGGAAAATACCCAACGCAAGAGTACTACGTTGGCTTGGAAGCTTATCGGGCTGGTGATTTGAAATCAGCATTTGATTTGTTCGATGCATCAGTACGTGGTGGCCGACGCAATCCGCAGGGGCGTTACATCGAGGCGATTCCCGGACTGGCCATGCAGGGCGAGTGCTTATGGCAGATGGGAGATCTACCTAGCTGTCGTGAAAAAGCTGATGAGATCATTCAAATTTTGAGTCGTCACAGATTCCTGCGGGGTGTGAACTGGACGAATGCAATTCAACCGGGCGTCGCTGTTTCCAAGCGTGCTTTTTTATGGCCGGACGCCGCCGCGGTCCGAGTCGCGTCGTTTCGAGAAATGCTGCCGCTTGCGTCAGGTCAACAAGTCACGGCCGATGTGTTACGTCAGGGCGGCGCCATCGAATCATTGACTTACCGCAACATGGATGTGGCGGAAATCATGCGAGGCATTGCAATCGCATCTTATCGTCGTCGCGTCTTACTGGGTCCTCTGAGCGAGAACGATCCTGGTGCGAATTTGCTACTGGACTCAATTAAGTACCCTTCCACCATGCCACCACCAATCGGCAAGACCATGATTGGGGCCGCCCGCAGTGTAGGCTATTTCGGAAAACTTGATGACCAGAGAGTGATTAACGACGCGCAAAGCATTGGATTTTATGGTGGGACCGCGCATCCCCTTTCAGCAATCACAATGCTGGCAGCCACTAACGCGTTGGTCGGAAGCAAGAAGCCAGAAACCGCGATTCCTGCTGCAATGAGAACGGTGCATCTTTCGGCCGCATTGGGGCAATTGGAATTCATTGGTGAAGCGTTTCAGCTTGCGGCAGGCAGTGCGAATGCACAACAGGCTGGCGCCCTTGCTGAGTCAGCCAGCCTAATCGCAGGTGCCCTCCTTCGCGAGTCACGCCTTGCGACCTTGCATTGCCTCATCGCGGGAGCTGACGCTTCCGTAACCGCAGGCAATCTTGAAATGGCGAACACAATGCTTGCGAACGCGGAGGCATTGGCAAATCGGCGAGATGTAACACTCCCTCGATTCAACGCCTATGCTTCCTACGTCCGCAGCCGAGTTGCAGCAGCTTCTGGATCAACGATCACCGGCACGCAATCGTCAGTCTTGGACAAGTCATTGATGCCGATGATCACCTTTGCATTGAACACCCGTAATCGGCGACAGGTTCTTGTATCGATGCCGCGTGTCTATCAATTCAACCTGATCCAACAAGCCATTAGAAATTCTCGTGCGGATAGCACAATCAAAAAGTTACTTGAAGCCTATTGCGAAGACCCTCCGATCGAAGTTTGGCGGCGTGATCCTGTTGATGGGTTAGCAGCCGTGATGATTGATACCTCGGCTGCCCACGTGAACCAAGTCACCTTAGCCGTATCAACTGGCTATGGTGAAAAATTACTCCAAGCAATCGACAACATGTTGGCAGCACGATTTCACCGGCAGCTGCCACTGGGAGGACGAATCGCTCAGGTTCGGGCCATTGCTCGGGCCGATGAAAAAGACTTACCACCAGCAATTCTGGAAATGAGAAATGCGCCTGGAAATCCAATCAGCGAGGTTCGTAAAGCAGCCGCCGTCGGTGGCAAAGCAACCCTCGCCGCGATGACCAACGCAGAAACCAAAGCATGCGTGGCAGCTTTATCACGAGTTCACCTACCCCAAGTGACCCTGCCAAACCTGGAAGAAAAAGCCCCTGCTGCCAAGCTACCGCCCAAGACAGGTCTCTTGACCTTCACCTCAGTTGGCAAGCGAGTTTACGCAACGCTTTCGGCCAAAAACAAAATTGTGATGTGGACCGTCAACGGCAGCAGCCGTATCCCGTCTGAAGTTGCCAAGGTCCTGCGCGGCATTGGTGTAGGAAAAGCCCGCGGAGACCGCATTCCTGAAGACGATTCATGGAAAAACGACGCTGTTGCGTTAAGACGCCTCCTGATTCCTGAAGACACCACCATCACAGCAGAGAAATTCGACGAGTTGATTATCGTGCCTGACGGCCCTCTCTGGTATTTGCCCTTCGACTTATTGCCTTTCCTGGAAGCAGATTCACCACTCTTCGGTGAACAGATGAAAATTCGCTATGCCGCGACTCCAGCGTTGGCTATACGACCAGTCTCGGCAAGCCCAGCTACCAATAAAGTCGGAATCGCAACTGGTAAGTTTTTTGCGCCTCGCGACCTCGAACTCAATCAGCAGATTGCAGACTCCATTGTTGATGCTGTGACGAATCCACTTCGTCTTCCCGACGCCAACAATACTCCCACCGCACTGCTGGGCAGCGAGATTGGTCATTTAGCGATTGCTGCCCCACAAACGCCGAATACCAATAACTTATTACTCACCCCAATGGCTCCTTATGAACAAAGAAACCCACTTGGGAATCTGGCAGCATGGCTACGCTTCCCCGCTCAGGTCCCTGCCAACGTGATCCTTGCAGGCTTCCGAACCCCGGTGGGCTTGGGACGCATGGGAGATGGCTCCGAAGTTTTCGGCACCCTCACCGCGCTCAATGTCGCTGGGGTCCGCAACGTTCTGATGAGTCGCTGGGCTGTCGGTGGCAGCTCAACAGCCGTTCTTCTAAAAGAGTTCCTGCAGGAACTGCCCTTCATCGGAATGAACGAAGCATGGCAGAGAGCCAAGCTCGTGCTGCTGAGCACGAACCTGGACCCCGCCGGGGAACCGCTACTGACTCAGGCCGAGCACGACCGCGAGGGGCTGACTGGCAAACAACCGCTATTCTGGTCCGGTTATATGATTTCTTCACCGCCACGAACGGAATTACCAGCAGCTGGTGCTGCTGCTCAAAATTAGCCCGACAACAACAATCGCAAAACAGTTTCATCGAAAGTGCCACGCTACAACAATGTGATTGTCAGGCTAGCGGCGATGAGCCGGTGGTGATTCAATCACATTGGCCCCCGTTGAACCTGCTCAGTTAAATCCGATTTTGCAAGCCAAACAGTTCAGTCATCCGCCCGTTCTCCCCAGATCACTCCGGGCAAATAAAACACAGTGCCAATCGCTGCTGCTACCAGCCAAGGTGACACAAATGATGTTAACCCGGGAATCCCAAACGCAGGCCCAAACAAGATCACCAGAGAAGCAACGGTAGCAAAGGGAGTCATCCGCCACCCTGAAACGAACCCAGAGAGAGCCAACAAAAATCCAGCCAATCCAAGTGACCAGACATGTATATCCCAAGCGAACAGCAACGTACTTGTTTCTGCGTTCGTGGCCGTAGCGGCTGCTCCTTTTAATGCGTTACTGACCTGATCAAGATCAAGGTCCCCGCTGCTTACAGTTCCCAGTGCATCTATCTGCTTGAACTGTTCGAACAACCCTTGCCTATTCGCCACAAGTGCAAAGAGGGATAGCAGCAAGCATCCGACCAAGAATCGGGTCTGCCCGCCCAATGCAAAACGGGCAACTGCCAACGGTTGGGGTTCTCGTTCATACTTCCCACTTCGGGCGTCGGCGATCATCTGCTTCATTCGAGCGCGTTTCTGGATTCCTGCCTGAGCACTCGCAGATATAGAAGATGGTTCGGAACCAGATTCCACCTTTGTGTTTTCCATCACAGCCGCAGCAATCTGCCAACCGCGATCACGAGCTTCGTCTGTCGACAATCCCTCCCGTGCCAACCCACGCTCTTCGATCGTTGCCAATCGCTTGTGATCACGTCTTTCCTGATGCTTCTCAGTCTTTTGACGAAGCAAAGAGCACACTCGATCACGAAGCGACTTCACATCTGTGGGTCCGGAGAACGATGAATCACGAGCAAGTATTTCTCGCATTTTCAAAAGCGAATCGTAACCAAACAAGGCCTCATAAAGACCTTGCCAACCTCGGCCGCTATAGCGGGCCACAAATGATCGCAAACCATCTTCATCAGTACCACTGATTCGCAAATCTCGAATCAAGCGTTCCGCCTCTGCCAAGGGATCGCGTTGTGCCTTCCATACCGGCAAAATCAGAAGTCGATCGTTGCAAAGTCCAACCGCGGCACCTAGCAGAAGTCCGACCAACAAACCGGGCCATAATCCACCAAAAAAGATAAGCACTGAAATTGTCAGTATGCTGACTACGGTCACGCCCCAGTCCCATCGAGACCATGCCCCGATCCATTTCCGGACATGATCAATAATGGGACTTTGCGACAGTCGCCCACGCAAAACGAGGCTGCAAACCACAGCCCCCACGATCATCCCGGTTCCTGCCAGCACCCATCGTGGCCCGGCACCAAACCACACCAACAGGCAAGTCAATCCAACCGCAACGGCAAAACACCCCCACAGCAGCAATGTCGACAAGGATGCTAAACGTGTTGCGTCACGATACTTGGTCGCAACAGCCTCCCAAATGTCAGCCTGCTCCGAACTCGGCGAAAAGTCGTTTTCCCCGGCCAGTCCGAGATAGGATTCCAGATCACGGATCATTCCTGCCAATGATTCGTATCGTTGGTCAGCATTCTTTGCCATTGCTTTGGAAACGATCTGCTGCAGTTCATCGGGCACCCGGTGATTGAGATCAGCCAACCTTGGTGGTTGCGCGGTCGCATGCTGTTCTTTTACATCTGATGCAACCGTTCCTTCAAACGGCGGCCGCCCTGCAAGCATGAAGAAGAGCGTGCAACCCAACGAATAAATATCAGCACGACCATCGACTCCTGCTGCATCCACACTCTGTTCGGGTGCCATGTAAGCGGGAGTTCCCACTGCAGTACCCTGCAGGGTAACCTGAGTACCACTAGCCAGATCGACTGCCACGTCAGGTTCAGAATCCGTGTCACCATGATCGGGGATTTTCACAAGCCCAAGATCTGCGACTTTGACAATGCCGTCCTTCGTCAACAACAAGTTGGCTGGTTTAATATCGCGGTGCACCATTCCATGCTGATGTGCAAACTGCAATCCACGAGCAGCTTGCACTGCATAGCTGGCTGCCAGCCTTGGCTCGAGTGTTCCTTTCTCTCGAATCAGATGTGCCAACGGCCCACCACGCACCCACTCCATGCTGAAAAAGTAAAGGCCAGCATCTTCTCCAAAGTCATAGATCTGGACTACGTTGTGGTGAGTCAATTGAGCTGCCGCATACGCCTCGCGCGCGAATCGAGCGAGTGAGGCAGGATTCTCTGCCAGCCGTCCCCGAATCGTTTTCAAAGCGACTAAACGATCCAGAGAAATCTGCTTGGCCTCATAAACCGTCCCCATCGCACCGCATCCCAAAAGACGCAAGACGCGATACCCACCGAGACGATCCGGGATGCTTGCCGCATCTTGGTCCCTCCCCAAAGAGTTCGATTCTGCTTGGTTATCAGCAGTCACTTCCCGATCCGCAGAAAGCTGCGTTGCCTCGGATTTCGCGTTAAGTAAAGGTTTCCCTTCCGAATCAATTCGCAACTCAAACGGTTCATCGCAATACTTGCACTTGGGTCGATAACGCCCTACCTTCGGCTGGCCGAGCGACAGTAATTTCTCGCACCTGGGACAGTTGATCCGCATGCACTGATCTCCACGAACAAGGACGCATTGACTTGCAATAGTCATGGTAACAGATCAACTCTACCCCAACCTGTTTTGATGGCGGATCGCAAACACATCATCCGACACTCATTCCGTCAGGCAATCAAAAGCCACGCAAATCAGTGATTACGCGACAACCAACCCATGACCCGGGTGCGCCACCGGGGTTGTTGTGCCACGCCAGGATACCGACCCATTGGTTGATAATGATCTGCGTATTGCATCAGGAGTTCTCCCATTTGCGTCAACAAAGATCCCCCCTTATCCACGATGCATTCCTGAACCTGATTCACCAACTGTGCAGACGAAACAGACGGAATCCATGTGGCAGTATCACGCACCAACTTGACCACATCTTCCACATCCAAGTGGATCCGTTGGTCCAAGCTTTGAATGACATTACATTGGACACCAGCAGCAGGGTCACCCAACCATCGCTGCAATGCGACAAGACTTGAGGTTGCGTCCACAACACAAGCATTCCCTTCATGGTCCACTGCAAGGTTGCCTGCATGGAGCGCGCCATGAGTTGCTCCCGATCGGTGAGCTGCCTCAACGGCAAAAGCAACGGTCGCCAGCTGTCGCCAGCGGCGCAGCACGATTGATTCATGGAGTGCGGTGTCCCTGAGACTGGCTTGATTGAGGCCGTTATTCTCAAAGGTATTTTCATTCAATGCCTTCATCACAGACTCATCAGAATCCCCCCTTTCAGGCGACCGGGTAATCGAGTGCGGTTGCCAGGCGTTTGCAAATTGCCATGGACGAATCACACCCAGGCATCCCATCTGCACGACAGCCATCTGCGGCGCGATCCAATGAGGATTCTGCACCCGCGAGGCTGCTTCACAAATATCCAGAAGAGCGATGACATCTTTATCTGCCATCAGATGCGGCACACGGACAATTTTCATGGCGAGGGAGATACCACGAACATCATCGCGACCCCGCAATAAGCAGCGGTCCTTATCACGCACGATGCATTCATCTACAAGAAACCAATCAGGGATGGCCAGAGGGTAATCCTCGCTGATAGTTTCCAGTGAAAGTTTCGGATTCTCCGATGACGCTTCCGCATCCAGCGAAGTAGACGAATCAATCGAGAAGCCGCTTAAAGAATCGCCTGGATGATCCAATGTCTGCGAAGAATCATCGAAATGCGGTGCTTCTCTTAAATCAAAACCGAAACCTCTGCTCTTAGGTTTCCGATGGAAGCACGGCACCTCTGGACTGAGGTCAAGCTGTGCCAACTCCTTTATATCGGTTGCGAGATCAGGAAAACGACTGCAATAGGCAGCAAGATCGATAGGCTCTTGCAACTCAGCGGCCACACACAATTCCGCATCAATCAGATCAAGCAAATCGCTCGTCCGATCCAACTGGGGAAAATCTCGCACGTACTGCTCTGCGCAGACATGGTGCCCATTTCGATGCTGGTGCATCAAGTCAATGCAAGCCAGATCCAGCACCACATTTCGATCCATTTCCCGCCCGCCAAGCAAGTCAAACAATGAAGCCGCCGGGTTCTTTCTTCGTTGCTGATTGAGCCAATTGATGAGGTCATCAATACCGCCTCTGGAAACATCATAAAATTCAGCCATCCGTGTCTCCCTCACGGAATCCGATTTCCTCTCGCACACGCTCCAAAGCTCTTCTCACCCGCATCCGAACCGTATCTGGCTTCACACCAAGTGACTCACCAATTTCAATCCAGTCCCGGTTTTCGAGCATCATGCTGACAGCCAATGCATCTTCGTCATTGAGCAAATCTTTAATTCGCGCAATGACCTCCCGATGCAACGCGATCTGGCTTGGCGAATGACCCTGATTCACCACAGGCAACTCATCAACAGGAACCGGATCATTACGACGGAAATCACGACACTGCCTTGCCAACCGCCGAAAGGCATCGAGCACCTGATTATCAATCGCACGCAACACATACGCCAAAGCGTCATCGGGCGTGACGCCGTTGGCATTGAAACCTCTCGTCATCTCTACCATGACATCGTTACAAATGTCCATCGACTCCGCTTGCCCGGTCAACCCATACTGTCGCAACCGGGTCCTTGCCCGACGGCGAAACTGAGCTCCAAACTGACGCCAAATCGCCTCAACTGACTGGCTTTCCCCAGACCAACTGTTCGCGTCTGAACCAGCATTCTCGCCAGTTAAATTGCGTTCATTTTGACCAGTCATCTTGAACCTCTTTATTGCATCACACGAGATCCCCTCGTAACGTCGCGAAAGTCACGTTGCGAACATGCCCCAACCCATCTTTCCATGCTGGGGGCATGGAGTCGACCCTTTCCGAGGGCAGCAAGTTCCCGGGGCAGCAAGCGATATCCATCTCAATTGGAACATCCCCCCTTGCTAAGCATTCTGTTACCGATGGTCCAAATCCTTGATTTCATTGGACTGTTCCGCTTCAACCTGCGTCCCCATGCAACACGGCGTCAGCCAATCAACGAAACGAACAAGATGTGTGAACAAGCCACGCGTTCACCCATCAGAAGGTCCCCCGCTGAGGGATTTGGCAGCATTCGATGATCAAGGTTTGATTGCACGGTGGGCCCAGTCAAGACTCAACCACTCAGAAGAGTTGGTATCTGTATCGATGGACTTGCAGGAAAAACCGATACAGAGAAACCGTTCTCGAGAAACGGACACTTGGGAAGTGACACCAAGGATCGGTCACTTGGGAATTGACAACTGGGAACAAAACGCAAGGCATGCTCCCATCTCGATCAGCAAGACACCCTCGTCTGTGCGTGCGGCGTCTTCATTCGTCAGCAAAAAGACTGACACACCCAAGAATGTGAACGCAATCAACCTTCAACCCCAAGCAGCGGGTTCTCGTGGGATGGTGATCACTCGTCAGCATATTCTTCGTTGCTTGCTGCAACACTTCCCTCATCCTGCAACACGCTCATTGCTGTACGGTATTGATAACTCGCTTCCTTGAACTGCAATATGGCTTCGCGAATGTAAAGGATCGCCACAAGGCCTGTCACTGCCAAAGCCACATAAGGGTAGAAACCACTCAACAACGCAAAACAGACAGCACCACACCCGATCGCTCCCAAGGCGTACAGCAGGCGAATCGCTCCAAGTTGCTGAATATTGCGAGCTCGCAGGCGAGCACTGAGTTTCATGGCAACACGCTCAGATGCACTAGACAAATCACGCATGGCTTTCAGATCGGTGTCCCGTTCTGGAGCAAGTAACGTGGGGACAAGAGGATCATCGGGTTCGAGCGGCTCTTCCTCGCTCTCCTTTGCATGATCGAGAGGCACATCTTCTGTGCTTGTGCCATCGGCAGCACCGCGGACATGCTGCAGCAAGCGATTGATGTACGCTTCGACCGAATCAAATTCAGCATTACTGTCCGTGAATCCAGAATCTGCTGCAGCTTCATCGCTGACGGATTCGTCACTAAGTGATCCAACACCGGCTAACGCATCATTAGAAGCAACTGCAGTCCCGTCACCAAAATCCATGCTCTGGTCTGTGCTCTGGTCTGTGCTCTGGTCAAAGCCTTCTTCTGCACTTTCTTCTATGCCCGCTTCGAAACCGCCTTGATTGCTCTGAGAGGATGCATATTCATTCTCAGACCCATCAACTACACCATGGTTCTCGTAAAACCCAACGGTGCCCTCGTTGACAACCCAACTCGGCTCAACGCCAGTCTCAGCACAATGGTTTAATCCTTCATCGCTTACTTCTGCATCTGTCACCCAATCTTCGGACTCAGGCCGCATGTAACCAGTGGCACTGATGCCATCCTTCTCATCACCTGTGCCGGTCAGATTGGAAAACGCATCCAACGCATCTTGGTGATTACCAGATGACTTTGGCGCGAAAGCATCTCCAGCTTCCGAATCATGGATCAACTTACTGGCCAGTGAACCACCGACCATCTGATCGCCATCGGGCAATTCACCACCGAGTCTCATCTCATTCTCAAGATGCATGTGCAGGGAATCAGCATCTTGCAAAGTCGGATCTGGATTGCCCGCAATGGAGTCCCCCGAGTCGGTGTTGTCAGGGGCCGTATTCTCAGGGGCCGTATTCTCGCAGCTGGGCTTGACGTCTTGGCTCGGCTCGGCCTCATCGTTTGATTCCCCAACGTCGACAGTTTGATAGCCGAGTTCTTGCGAGTTGGTTTCTTTAACAGAGCTGGGTGCCGCTTTTTCGGAATCTACATTGCCAGCTTCTTCCCAAACCGCATCAGCTTGATTCGCGTTAGGGTCCTCTGTTGCTTGGCGATATTCATATTG
>CAXGRW010000053.1:0-15072 GCA_964012125.1 uncultured Rhodopirellula sp. | reverse complement strand
ATTCGTCGCATCGCGTGACAAGGCCTTGGCGATCACCCGTTGCACCAATTCCTCATTCTCGAGATCCACGCCGCCCACGGATTTGGTCAAACGCTTTGCCTGCTCATGAGCGAACTTGCTATTGAGCAAAGCCAGTGCCTGACCCGGTTGCAGCGTCACGAACCTGTCTTCGCAGGTCAGGTCTGGATCGGGAAAATCAAAGGCAGTCAGAATGGGCGTTAGGAGCGACCGTTTCACATGGATGTAGACCGACCGGCGATTTTTTTCCTGCTCGGAAGAATTCCCCCAACCAGCACCTGGACGTGACTGTCCAGCCAATACCTCGCGTGACAGCGATGGGTAAAAACTCGGTCCGTAGGTCTGACGATTCAACGAACCGTTGATCGCGAGAATGGTGTCACGCACTTCTTCCGCACTCAATCGCCGTGGATCAAACCGCCACAGCAAATCGTTACCGGGATCCGTTGCCAAACCAGCAGTCTGCCCAGCCGATGACATCTGATAAGCACGACTCGACATGATCAGGCGGTGAAAATCTTTTAACTTCCAGTCGCCGGCAATCAACTGCTGCGCAAGCCAGTCAAGCAGGGCAGGGTGTGTCGGTGGTACACCCAACTTTCCAAAGTTATTGCTGCTTCGAACAATGCCGCGTCCAAAGTGAAACTGCCAAACGCGATTAGCCATGACTCTGGCCGTCAACCGATTTTCATCGCTCGTGATCCAGTCTGCCAAGACTCGTCGGCGACCCGCGGTCTTCTCATTGCCAATGAAGGCAGAGGCATCCGGTGCAGGAGTCCCAAAGATGGCTGGAAAATCTGGTTCAACAGGATCTGCTGGAGAATGAGGATTGCCTCGAAACAGAACAAAGGTCTGGTCGGGTTTGGGTTTGCACTTTGCCAAACCCATCACCATCTCCCGTTGGGGCAACGCCTTACCCTCCTGGACCGTATCAGCGAGTTGTTTTTGGAGGTCCTTGTATTTTCTCCAATCCTCTTCACTCAGGTTATCTTCAAGTTTCTCTTTCAAGACACGATTTCGATCACGCTTGGGTCCCTCGGTAGCCCGCTGATCCGGCGCCGACATTTTAACAATGCCCGACTGCTCGACCGTCCTTATTTCTGTTTCCAAGCGACGTTTGGTTTCGTCGTTGTCACGATATTTTTGATTCAGTTCTTCAGACGAGACATCGATCTGGTTGTTGGAACGCTGATCACCCCGATGACCCCAGCGTGTCACGTCTCCCATCATCGCGAGGAAGCTGTAGTAGTCTTTCTGTGAAATGGGATCAATTTTGTGATCGTGACACCGTGCACAATTCAACGTCAGACCAAGCATCGCCTGACCAGTCGTCATGATGATGTCATCCATATCGTCAAACCGCGCCAGCAGGGGGTCAGCGGGCTCATCATCCCAAATTCCCAGCCGGTAGTATCCCGTCGCAGTCAATGACTCCGTCGTCACCTCATCCAGCTCATCTCCAGCCAGTTGTTCGGTGAGGAATTGGTCATATGGCTTATCGTCATTGAACGCCTTGATGACATAGTCACGGTATTTCCAAGCGTTCGGTTTGGCACCATCGCGCTCATAGGAATTCGTTTCAGCAAAACGAACCAGATCCAACCAATGGCGTCCCCAACGTTCGCCGTAGTGTGGTGATTCAAGCAACTGGTCAACCACTTTCTCAAAGGCTTTCGGATCAGGGTCATCCACAAACGTCTTCACCTCTTCTGCGGAGGGTGGCAGTCCGGTCAAATCAAAATAAGCGCGGCGAATCAGAGTCGCCCGGTCAGCGATTGGATTTGGCTTTAAACCCGCCTTCGAGACGGCCGAGTAAATGAACTGATCTACCGGATGTTTACTCCATTCGGAATTGTCTATCGCCGGAGGCTCGGGATTCTGCATTGGTTCGAACGCCCAGTGCTGCTGCCAATTCGCGCCCTCTTGAACCCAACGCTTCAGCAGATCCACTTCCTCAGGTGACAATCGATCGCCCTCTGGTGGCATCTGCTCGTCTTCCACGTCAGACACGACCCGAGCAAGCAACACACTTGCATCAATATCACCCGGTACGATCGCATGTTCCCCGGAATCGGCCTCAGCAAAAGCCTCCTTCTGACTTGTGAACCGTAGCCCCCCCTCTGCTTCATCAGGACCATGACAGGCGAAGCAGCGTTTCGCGAGCAGCGGTTGGATTTGCTTGGAAAAATCAACCGTCTGCTTCGCCGCCTCATCCTGTGCGAAACACGGCCGACTCGTCAGGCAAAACAGGCCAACCAAAAGGGCCATGATCAAACGATGGGTCGAAAACATCTTTGAAAGCGAAGGCATCATGTAAATCTTGGAACGGAGGGATACTTGCTGTCGAAGGCGGGGAGGGATGACTCTGCAGCGAAACTGGAGACCCAATGCTGATACTCCCGTCGATCACGAGATTGGACAGCGATAAACATTGTGACCGGTATACGACGGACTGCCAATGAGAACCAGCGTACTTCTAATTGAGAATTATTCCGGAAAATTCCTAGGTGTGTAAATGCGTCACCATAGAGCGAGAACTACGTGATTACCGAACTCTGCGACAATATGCAACATTGCGGTTTACCCCAAGCCAAAACTCTTCTCATTGAGAATCATCGTCTAGAATTGTCCCCAGACAATCGATTCCGACAAATCGAGGCACTGGACAGTCCCCTGACCCCGCCCATTTTCCCTGCGTAAACCCCACCCCCATCGACCATGGCAAACCGCGAGCAGGACCGTAAATTTCACGTCAAGCCACGCGGCAATCAGCAGCGTCCCCACGTGCTCTTGATCGTCGAGACCGCCATGTCTTTTGGACGCGGCGTACTCGAGGGCATCAGCCAATACTTGGTGGAAAATCCACCTTGGTCTGTCCAGCTTGATTTACGAGAGTTGCTAGTGACGCCGCCGGCATGGCTCGAGACCTGGGATGGGGACGGGATCATCACGAGATCAACCACTCCCGAGATGGCCGAACTGATCGCAAAAACCGGAATCCCAACCGTAAACCTCACTGATATTTATGGTGAGCAAGAACTTCCCTCGATCTGGAATGATCATGAGGCAATCGGGCAACTCGCAGCCGAACATCTGCTCCAACGTGGATTGAAACAATTTGCGTTCTGCGGATTCACAAACCATCAATGGTCCGATGCCAGATATCGCGGATTTCAAAATCACCTGCGTCCCCACAACGCTAATATCGTGTTTCACAGTTCCGACTGGGCACAAGCCCGACGCACTGGCTGGGAAGTACAACAAGCCAAAATGGTTCAGTGGTTATTGGAACTTCCCAAACCCATCGGGGTGCTGGCATGCAATGACTTTCGGGGACAGCATGTTCTTGAAGCCTGCCGTGTGGCAGAAATCTCGGTCCCTGACCAAGTTGCTGTCATCGGAGTCGATAATGATCAAGTCATTTGTGACTTTTGCCAACCTTCACTGTCAAGCGTCATTCCGGCCGCTGACCGAATCGGCTACGAAGCAGCCCGCATGCTGGATCAGCTAATGCGAAACGAGGAACCGGCCGAACGACATGTCAAAATCGCCCCACTGGGGATCGCCGCAAGACAATCCACCGATGTCATGGCGATTGATGATGCAGAAGTGGTCTCAGCCCTGAAAATCATTCGCGAACGGGCCTGCAGTGGTCTTTCAGTTGCTGAAATTTTGGACGAAATCGCCATCGCTCGCAGCTCACTTGAAAGACGATTCAAACAATTCATTGGCCGTTCACCACAAGCTGAAATCCGAAACGTCCAAATGAAAAGAGCACAACAGTTGCTTCGCGAAACCAAATTACCTCTGTCACAGATCGCAAGTCTGACCGGATTCAAACACGCCGAGTATTTCAGCGTGGTTTTCAAACGCGAAATCGGACAAACACCTGGCCAATACCGAGCCCGTCTACCGTGATGAAAACAAGCTCTTGAGTCGCAACTGTTTTCCGGTCTGCAATTCGAATGCACCGTTGACTCGCACTTTCAAGTCAAACAGCACCGGCACACAAATTCAAGTGCCATGCCTGTGAAGCGTGTGGCCGGTGGAGCGGGGGAAATTCATCGTCGCCAAAGTGAAATGATAGCAACTACGTCTTTTGCTGTTCACTTTCTTTTGCTGTTCACTGCAGTGGGCGATGTCTCTATACATGGCCGAACCGCTGGTGTGGGTAATGTCTCGGCCTCTGGATACCGCTGGAATGAAAAAACTTACTCCCTGGCTGGCAGGGTTATTTGTATTAACGCTTCGCCTGACCTGCCGATTTCGCTACAACAATGATCCGCGACAACTACTGAATCGTGACGGCGTCAATCATTTGGTCGCGGGCTATCACGCGGTACAAATTGCAGGTGTTTTGGGAGCCGAACCTGGCGTTGGGACGATGGTCTCGCGATCCAAGGATGGTGAACTGGTCGTCCCTGGTTTGAAATTGATCGGCCACGTGCCATTGCGCGGCAGCAGTGGGACATCGGAGAAGGGTGGTCTAGCGGCTCTGCAGACTTTGGTTGAGTACGTTCGCGGCGGTAAACCGGTAATGCTCACCGTCGATGGTCCACGCGGACCACGCGGCAAGGCCCACAAAGGCATCAGCCTGCTGGCTCGCAAAACGAAAACACCGGTTGTGGGGGTATTAGCCATCCCAACACGCCGATGGATTCTCTCTAAAACTTGGGATCGTTTACAGATTCCAAAGCCATTTTGCACAATCGACTATTACTTCAGCGATTTAATTTATCCCCAGCGTGGCGAGTCGCTCAGCGGTCTGACCCAACGTATCGAGGTTGCTTTGGACGAGCTCGAGAAGAAGCATGATCCAGAGGAAGGATATCGCGAACGCCCCAAGCGTCGCTCTCGACGACAAAGCGTTTCGGAGCAGAAGGCAGCCTGAGTAGCCTTGCAACACTGCAGCTGCCTAGAAATAGTTACGCATACAGTGTTGCGATCAGACATTTGATGGCAGCAACACGGATTTGATGGCAGCAATACGGATTTGATGGCAGCAGTACGGTGATCGCCCGTGACCTGGGCTTCAGCCATCAAGCGTCTTGGCTCGGATCAATGATCCTGAATTGGTTGCCTACCCGGCATCACAAAGGTTCAATCTTTGATATTATCCGCTACATGAACGCCCCAAAACGAAACTCCGCCGATCAAGCAGATTCATCCACCACCATGCTTGAGGCTGCGATTGGGCAGATCAAATTCGCCAGACAATATTGTTTGGAGCTATTGGATCACACACCAAACGAGCTATGGTTTGACATGCCTGCTGGCCTGCCAACACACATTGCGTGGCAGGTGGGGCATCTGACAGTCAGTCAGTATGGGCTCTTGATGTTTCGCATTCGCGGGCGCAGCCCGGACGACTTGGAATTGATTCCAAGTCGTTTTCGCAAGGCCTACAGTCGCAGTTCCAAACCCTCTTCGGATACATCCCGACAGCCATCGGCAATTGAATTGCGTGAACGGATGGGCCTGGTTTATGAACGTTCATTGACGGAATTAGAAAAGGTCACCTCTGAAACTCTGCTTGAACCGGTGGACATGCCATATGCGGCTTATCCCAACAAGTTGGGCGCGATCCTGTTTTGCCCCATCCATGAGCACACTCATATCGGGCAAATTGGATTATTGAGGCGTGCACTCGGTTTGGAACCTATCCGTTAGAGCATCTCGATGGACTGAGTTCCAAAATTTGGGAAGACAGGCATACTCAAGACGTGCGGTTTTCCTGCAGCATGCATCCTCCGGCTAGAAAGCGATTCGCAAGTTGAATTCAAAATCAAAGACCTATTCAATCGAAACCATCAACGAATCGATCTACGATCACCCCAAATACTATGACTTGGTCTTCGGTGCTGATTGTGCTGCTGAAATCAAGTTCATTCTGGGTTGTGGCAGCGAGTACATGCAGCGTCCGCCTAAAAAGTTTTTCGAACCGGCCTGTGGCACAGGTCGTCTGCTGTACTCATTGGCAAAGCGTGGCCATGAAGTAGCGGGCTTGGACCTGAACCCCAAAGCAGTCGATTTCTGCAATGCACGTTTCACGCGTCACGGGATTGATGCCAAGGCCTTTGTTGCTGACATGTCAGACTTTCGTGTTCCTCAACGATATGACATCGCATTCAACACCATCAATAGCTTTCGGCACCTACAAACGGAAAAGGCAGCTCGAGCACACCTCACCTGCATGGGCCAAGCAATTCGTGTGGGAGGCCTTTATCTTTTAGGTGTCCATCTCACACCGACCGAAGTTGCTCCGAGCGAAACCGAGTCCTGGTCAGCCCGCAGAGGACACCTGTCCATCAATACTCACATGTGGACCAAAGAGCGAAAGAAGGGAAGCCGGATTGAGCGATTTGGAATCCAATTCGATGTCCATAATCCGACTCGAAGCTTTCGAATCCTGGATGAACTGGTGCTAAGAAGCTATCGCCCCAAACAGATGGATCGCCTGATCGCCTCGTCGGGCTGCTGGGAAAGCGTTGCCACCTACAACTTTTCTTACGAGTTGGATGACCCCATTGAGGTCGACGCAGCAACCGAAGATGTGGTTTATGTCTTGCAGCGAACACGAGCCTGACCCAAGTGTCCTAGCTCGAAGTGCCCTCTGTCAGCCGATGGCCGACCTGCGACTAACTGCCGCAAACCCGAAAGCGGCGACCGCCGCCAGCAGTCCAGTGCTGACTGAAATGCCAGCAATCTGGCCCCATCGCTGCTTTTCGTCGGAGATTCGCTTGTAGGTAAACGGCACTCCCAGTTCGATTCCATCGCCGACCATCTGCTCATATTCTCTGATCAACTCAGCGGAGGGTCTCTCTGCATAATCAGCCCGAAGATCTGCAATGTGCTCATCGGTAGTCTTCAGGTTCGGGATCAAAACCCAACGAATACCGCAAAAAGCGGCCACCATGAAGCCAGCGATGGCGATCAGACCCAAAGCGACGAATACGACGGAAACCCCGCTCTCACGCTGCTCCTGCGTCGCAGATCTACCCTCATCTGTCTTCTGAGCCAGTGGTAGTTGCCGAAGGACTCCCAACTTTGGAATCGCAACTTCTGTTTGACATTGCGAACATCTAATGTTGTCGCCCGCCTGTGAGGGGGTGACCGAGAGGTGATGCTGACAGTTTGTGCAGGGCAAAAGATGCATAATAGATGAAGATTTGAAGGAGCCCCGACTAGACCGGGCGTTCTCGGTGACTAAAATTTGGAGCAGCAAAAGGCAATACCCGCCACACCAGCCCGAACGCTTCCAAGCGACACGAGGCAATATAATAACGAACTGTTTTGTTCGTCACCGTGACCGAATGACTCGAGTCACAAAACACGTGGTCAACTTTGCCGATTGTGGCCAGGAAGGTAAAGCCGAAAGGTTTGAAACGAACGTTCCGGGGGGAATCTCTCGATACGTCTGCACTCCAGCGGTAGTTCGCGGGAATACGCAAAGACGTTCGAAAACACGGGTGATAACGGCTGCGGGCGATCCGCAGGGGAAAAAACTCGTTCTCGTGATCAGTTCGAATTGATCCTTCGTTTGGGAGGGATGGTATCCAGCAACTTGGGTTGTTTTGAGGCGACGTCAGCTGTCAGACAGACCGTCAATCTCACAACCAATCCGAGGTGCAAGGACGCCCCAATCCTAAAGTTTTTCCATTTGTTGAGGGTGCAGGAACTCCAGGGTCATCGAGTGCTAGAGTTGTGTGGTTCCCACTTCACCGACGTATGACGTCAGTAAAGCGGGAGGTTTTGATTTTCAATTTTCGATTGGGCAAACACCCACCTAACAGGTCACTCGCTTTGAATTACTGGAAAGCATCCGCGAAAATGGGATTAATGAACGGCACAAGGCGTTCATTCGTAACTACTCTAGTACACAGCACGATCAAAACTCATAACCCTTCCTCCTGACCTGTTCCGCCCGACCATCGCTCACGGACGACAACCTGACTGAGTGACAACTGACTTGGGGCCCACGGCCCGCCAACCACCTATATCCGCTACTGGGAAACACGCGTTTTAGCAAACGAAAACATCGCTGATCATTGACTTCGCCTCCATGCCGATCTTGGTCTCCTGGGAAAGGAACACATCAAGCGGCCATGACTCACAGCAAATACGATCAAAATCAGCAAGCCGCGTGACCCTTAGCTCCATACCCGACAACTACCGCTTCCGCGCGAGGAGTTCCTCCCTTGTTCGATACCCTAATTGATGAATTTGAAGCCGTTGCAGCGCAAAGCACGGAGGCCATGACCAGTGGCTTTCGTAAGTTGCCTATCGACGACAACGAAGACAACAACGTTGCCGTGGCCATTGCAGAGCAGGCCGACGGTCAAGTGCAGCTCGATAGTCCAGATGAGTTGCTTGCTGTTGATGAGAGTGAGTCATGGTCGGATGACCCGGTGCGAATGTACCTGACTCAAATGGGCGAGATTCCTCTGCTGACGCGTCGACAGGAAATTGAACTGGCGAAACGAATCGAGGAGACTCGCCGCCGATTCCGAACAAAGCTCTTGGAAAACCACTTCGTTCTCGTCGAAGCGTACAAGACGCTTAAGAAGGTTTACCGCAGCCAGCTGCCATTCGATCGTACCGTTCAAGTTTCGGTCACAGACCGTCTCGAGAAGGAACAGATCATCGGTCGCCTTCCACACAACCTGCGAACACTGCAAACCTTGCTCAGACGAAACCGACATGACTGGAAGGTCTCTCTCAGCAAAAGTGCTTCACAGCGTCGACGTGCAGAAGCTTGGCGTTCGCTAGCCCGTCGTCGACGTCGTGCCGTTCGTCTGATCGAAGAGTTAGGCCTTCGAACTCAGCGTATTGAGACACGCATTGACCTGCTTGGGAAGTTTTCAGTGCGACTTGGCGAGATCGATTCTGAAATCTCTGCACAGAAACGCACCAAACACGGTCGTGAAATCCGTGAAGAATTGTTGCATGAGCGGCGTCAAATTCTGACCGCCTGTCAGGAAACCCCCACCTCGCTCCGCAACCGCGTGAAGATGCTGAACACGGTTTACGCTGAGTACCAACAGGCTAAGCGTGAACTCAGCGAAGGTAACCTGCGATTGGTCGTGTCGATTGCCAAGAAGTACAGAAACCGGGGACTCTCTTTCCTCGAT
This sequence comes from uncultured Rhodopirellula sp., assembly GCA_964012125.1. Lineage (GTDB taxonomy): Bacteria > Planctomycetota > Planctomycetia > Pirellulales > Pirellulaceae > Rubripirellula. The sequence continues at coordinate 5,923 of CAXGRW010000053.1, read as the reverse complement.
CTGATTCAGGAAGGCAACGCGGGACTGATGCGTGCGGTCGATAAGTTCGAATATCGTCGCGGTTTTAAGTTTTGCACTTACGCCACTTGGTGGATTCGTCAGGCGATCACACGCGCCGTAGCCGATCAAAGCCGAACCATTCGTATTCCTGTGCACATGGTTGAAACCATGAGCCGCGTTCGAAACGTTGCTCGACAATTGCTTCAGGAACTTGGCCGCGAGCCAACGATTGAAGAGACCGCTCGTCGCGCCGACGTGACTGTCGAAGAAGCTCGCCGCGTGCTGACCATGAGCCGGTTCCCTATCTCGTTGGACCGCCCCGTCGGCAACAGTGAAGACAGCCAGTTTGGAGATCTCCTACCGGACGGAACTGCCGAGAGCCCGCAGATCGGTGCTACTCAGGAAATGTTACGAGACCGCATCAGCAATGTGCTGAAGTCACTCTCCTATCGTGAACGGGAAATCATCAAACTGCGATACGGACTCGGCGACGGATACAGTTACACGCTTGAGGAGGTCGGACATATCTTCAAAGTGACTCGAGAGCGAATTCGACAGATTGAAGCCAAAGCTGTTCGCAAGCTGCAGCAACCCAGCCGTAGCCAAGACCTGGTTGGTTTCCTCGACTAATCTTGAACCTTGCTGTGAATCACAGCAATCATCAGTCAACACCCAAAAAGCGGCACGGTAAATCAACGTGTCGCTTTTTTTATTCCACAGTGAACTCCGTTAGATGCCTAACCACCAACTCCTGCTGCAAGAGGGATGGAAACAACATCAGGCGGGTGACCTTGATCAGGCTGAGCAGCTTTATCAACAAGTCATCGACTCCCATCCACGAGATGCCGATGCGTGGGTATTTTTTGGAATCCTGCAGTTTGATCGACGACAATTCGAATCATCAGTGGAGTCCTACCGCAAGGCATTGAAGATACGAGACAGGTATCCAATTGCATGGAACAATCTCGGCAATGCACTTCGCATGCTTGGAAATGTTGATGAGGCAGAGAAGTGCTTCTTGACGTCACTATCGCAGCAACCTGATTATCTATCTGCATTCAAAAATCGAGGAACTCTTTGGACGTGGGCAGGTGAAATTAAAAAAGGATTCAAATGCTATCAGGAAGGCCTAAAACATCATCCAAATGATGCTGAACTGCACCGCAACCTTGGTGTCATTCACCTGCTGATGGGCAACTACGACATGGGTTGGCGAGAGTATCGATGGCGGTGGCAATCCCAAGGAATGTATCGTCCTGCAACACATGCACCCCTATGGAAGGGTGAAACGCTTGAGAACAGAACGATTCTGCTTTACCCGGAACAGGGACTGGGTGACGCAATTCAATTCGTACGTGTTGCAAACGAACTTAAAAAGCGGGGTGCCACGGTTCATGTGCAGATCAGGTCAACGCTAAAACCTCTCTTTTGCTCAGCTCCTGGTATCGACCTGCTTTTGGATCGCGACGAGGCTCTACCACCCTTTGACTTTCATGCTTCCTTCATCGAAGTCATCGACTATCTCTACCAGACAACAGGAGAAATCGCTTGGGGCAAGGATATGTTTTCAACGGGCGCAGGATACCTAAGAGTTTCTGATGCATTGATCCACTACTGGGAAAAATGGTTTGATCAACTACCGTCGTCTGCCAACCAGTCTGCTGAAACAAATCCCAAGTCCCTGAAGAGACGTTTCAGAGTGGGCATCAATTGGCAGGGCAATCCAGACCACCACGCCGATGTGTACCGGAGCATTCCACTGGAGATTTTTGCCCCTTTCACAAACATCGAAGGCATTGAGTTATTCAGTCTGCAGTTTGGTTTCGGCAGCGAACAGTTGACTCAAAGCCACCTAAGTAAATCGATCACGACTTTCCCAAATCACGTCGACACCGACGGCGGCGCCTTCACTGATACTGCAGCGATTCTAAAAAACCTTGACATGGTCGTGACAAGCGACACCTCATTGGCACATCTTGCAGGGGCCGTGGGCACACAGACAAGCCTGTTACTTGGGAAAGTACCGGATTGGCGTTGGCTACAGAGCGGATCAAGTACGCCTTGGTATCCCAGCATGAGCCTGTTCCGGCAAAGAAAAATTGGGACGTGGAGCGAGCCTGTCGCAGAGCTTGAATCCCAGTTGGAAAAAGCAGCTCTCGTGAGCGGAGAGACGCCTTCTTAAAAAGCTGATCAATCGATGAGTTCGGCATCCAGAACTGGATGGCTGAATCTATTCAGTCGCAATGAGACTCACGAGCCATCCACACTCAGTCGCACTCTGTTTCGGCCATATCGCGGGCGTGGTAACTGCTGCGAACAAACGGCCCACTGGCGACCTTCCTGAAGCCCATCTGCTTGGCTATCTCACCCAATTCGTCAAACTCCTCCGGCGGCACAAAACGAACTACCGGCAAGTATTTCTCCCCTGGCTGAAGATATTGCCCCAGTGTCAAAAAGTCGACATCGTGTTCACGCAGGTCGGCCAAAGCTTCCAGCAATTCTCCTCGCTCTTCACCCAGCCCCAGCATCAAACCGCTCTTGGTTTTTACTTCCGGGTTGTACGCTTTGACCTGCTTCATCATGGCGAGGGTCCACGAGTAATCACTTTTGGGACCACGAACGCGGCGGTAAAGACGGGGTACAGTTTCCATGTTGTGATTGAAAACATCGGGGCGAGCTTCAACCACGCGTTCCAGCGACGGTTTACAGTGGACGAAGTCAGGCGTCAGGACCTCCGTGGTGGCGCCGGTCTTTTCACGCACAGCGATGACACAGCGATAAAAATGATCGGCACCGCCATCAGGTAAGTCATCTCGGGTGACGCTTGTGATCACGACGTGCTTGAGACCCAAGCGATGTGCTGCCTCTGCCACACGTTCGGGCTCATCCGATTCGGGCAATTCAGGTGGTCGACCACGGTGAACCGCACAAAATCCACAGGGTCGTGTGCAGACGTTCCCCAAAATCATGAAAGTTGCAGTCTGCTGGCTATAGCACTCCATCCGGTTGGGGCATTTTGCGTTATCGCAGACTGTTTCTAACCGCAATTCATCTAACAAACCCTGCGTCATATGGTTTGCGTTCCCGGAGGGTATTGGCCGTTTCAGCCAACGGGGAAGCCTGCCAGAAGCCGAAACCTCTGCGCCTTCAGGAATTTCAGGATCTGCCACTACAGGAAGTCGAAAAGCCATTCAACAAAAAACCAGGGTGAAAAGGACGAACCAAAGCTCAAGTCGCAACCTATTGTAGTGGGAAGTTCAGTCCCGACCATGGCTGGACACCAGCAACGCCCGCCAAGCAACACCGCCTGCGAATACTCCGCAGCCTCAGGGCGATTAGCGAGAAAAGAGCGGTAGCGACCGAAAAAATCAGCGTACATCGACGATAAAGGCTGAAAATCTGCGTTTGGAATCGGAGTCTGACTACGTTGAATGGTCTTCGCCGCCTACAATCCTCAGCGTTATGGGAAAGAAGAAAAGCAAATCGAAAGCTTCCGGTGGGAAGAAGAAGGCGGGTGCCAAGAAAACCGAGCCAACGGTAACGATGGTTGCCGAGAACCGGAAAGCCCGCCACCGCTATGAAATACTCGATTCAGTCGAGTGCGGCATGATGATGATGGGCAGCGAAGTCAAATCGATGCGTGACAATAAGCTGTCGCTCGATGAGGCGTACATCCGCGTCAAGGGACAGGAATTGTGGCTGATCGGCGCTGACATCGCCCATTACAGGAACGCGGGCATGTGGAATCATGATCCCAGGCGACCGCGTAAGCTTCTGGTACATACACGGGAATTTGAGAAATTTGCCGGGCGGGCTCATGAGCGAAGCCTAACGCTGGTTCCACTACGTGTCTATTTCAATGAACGTGGGATTGCAAAGTGCGTGATGGGGCTGGTCAAAGGAAAGAAATTGCACGACAAACGTGAAACACTGAAGAAACGCGACACTGACCGTGGGCTACAACGGGCCATGAGACGAAGATGACAGCACTTGTAAATATCAAAGACCTTAAAAAAAGTTTCACCCAGCCCGAAGGCGGCAAACTGCTCGTTCTGGACATTCCTGAATTCCAGATCGCCAAGGGTGAACAAGTCGCGATGATTGGCCAAAGCGGGGGCGGAAAAACAACGCTCTTGCACCTGATTGCAGGACTACTGTCGCCTGATCAAGGATCGATTCAAATTGATGGGATCGAAACCAACGGCCTCAGCGAGGAGGGGCGTGATCGCTTTCGCGCCGAAACCATTGGTTATGTTTTCCAAACTTTCAATCTTCTTCCTGCTTTCACCGCCATCGAGAACGTTCGCCTTGGGATGGCATTTGGCTCCGGAAAGCATCAGCATGCCCGAGCAGGTGACTTGCTGGCTCGTGTCGGGCTGAAGGATCGCTTCAACTATCGCCCCGGACAATTGTCCGTCGGGCAACAGCAGCGAGTTGCGATCGCTCGCTCACTGGCAGGACGCCCCAAATTACTTCTTGCTGATGAGCCAACGGCCAATGTGGATCCCAGCAGTGCAGACAGTGTGTTGGAACTGATCTGTGACACATGCCGCGAAGAAGAAGTTTCACTGCTCACGGTCACCCATGACATGCAGATCGCATCCCGTTTTGATCGGATCGAAAAACTGGACGAGATCAATCAGGTAGATCACACCACTGCGTCATCATGAAGCTCGCACTGTGTTCATGAGTTCAAATTGTTCACCCACCCGGCACTGAAGCAAGCATCCCACCATGTCCCTCATTCACATCGCCTGGCGCAACTTTTGCCATCGTGCACTCTCGAGCTTCCTGACGACATTTTCTTTAGCACTGGGTGTCGGCCTGGTGGTGCTCGTGCTGTCCATCTATGGAGTGATCAGCGAGGCGTTCACCCGAAATGCTTCCGTAGGCTACAACCTTGTCGTCGGTCCCAAAGGCAGCCCTCTGCAATTGACCTTGAATAGCGTTTTCTATCTCAGCCAACCGATCGAAAACCTGCCTTACACGGAGTACATGGAGTTCCTGCCCAAGGATGAGCGTGCCTCCATGGTGAACCGATTTGGTGGTGATCCCAAACTAGCTGAGCGTGACGGAAGATATGCACCTTACATTGCGGGCGGGTTCGCCATTCCGCTAGCACTTGGTGATTACTTCGGTGAATTCAGGGTCGTCGGCACAACACCTGAGTTCTTTACCAAGTTGAAACACGGGCCTAACGTTGATGAAGACTTCACCTTCAGCCAGGGTCGAGCCTTCAGCAATTTTTCACCGGAAAACAGTTACTTTGAAGCTGTTGTCGGAGCACGAGTCGCCAAAGAAATGAACGTCGTGCTTGGCGAAAAGTTCTACCCAACCCACGGTGATCCGTCTGGTCACGGGCACGCACTAGGCTTCACAATTGTGGGAATTCTGGACCCAACTGGAACACCCAACGACCGTGCTGCGTTCGTCAATCTTGAAGGATTCTATCTGATGGATGGGCACGCCAAGCCCATCGAGCGAGATCCGGAAGAAGACAGTGAAGACGTGCTGGACGAGGCCATTGATGTCGAAGAATTGAACGAAGAGCAACCTGAAACTGAGTCGGAAAGCGATTCCCCGACAGCAGGTACCGTTGCCCCAGAGAGTACCGAGAGCACAGAGAGCAATGGTGTGCGTCTGGTTCAAACCGAGGCAAATACCAGCGATTCAGTCTCGGATTCCACTCCTGTCACCAGTGAGAATCAAAGAAGCGACAAGGAGTATCGCCTGATTTCTATTCCGGAACGCGAAGTCACATCGATCCTCATTCGAAACGGGAACATCATGTTCGCCCCCGGAATGCAAAACGCCATCAACGAAGGGATTCGTGCGCAGGCCGCGGCACCTATTGGAGAGATCAACAAGCTCATGAACTTGATCGTTGGTCCTCTTCTCACTGCATTGTTGGCGATCACGGGCA
>CAXGRW010000052.1:0-15265 GCA_964012125.1 uncultured Rhodopirellula sp. | reverse complement strand
AAGGGGTGCCGTGCTCGCCAAAACGGTATTGGGTACCCGAATCAAGCCGATCGATAAGGTCTGAACTGGCCGGAAATAATTTCCCGAGTGAAGGCTTCAAGGGATGTCGCCTATGAGCAAGCTTGCGGTATCGTTCTAATTACAAGCCATGCACGCATCTTGGGAGGATGTCCGTTGTCGTTAACGCCAGCGGACGCACTGCCTGTGATCCCGTGCCAGTAACCGCATGTATCGTGAACAGGTCACGATACAACTGCTTTCCTAACGACTGCATCCCAGCAACCGAGCGTTCAAAGATTGAACGCTGCTTTGCTGATTCCTACAACTGTTGCAAACTTCTGGAGCGAATCAACCATGTCCATTAGCCCCAATGATTCCTTTGACAATGATTTTGCAGGAGGAGCTAGCGGACAAGCTGCTCAGGCACCACCACAGAAGTCAAAGAAAGGCTGTTTGATCGCAGTCGTCGTTGTGTTTCTGCTTATGTTCCTCGTTTGCTGCGGCGGCGGGGTTGCCATGTTCTACTACGGCACGAATGCACTCGGTGAAGTAGTGGTTTCGCAGGTGGAGAATGATCCAGCCATCGTCGAGCACATCGGTGAAGTCGAGTCGTGCTCTCTCGATTTCGGCGCGACAGCCAAGGCTGCTGAATCAGCCGAACAGGCTGGCGACCAGACACCAATCGCCTTCGAGATCAAAGGCTCGAAGGGAGAGGGAACGTTGTTGTTGATGCAAGAGCCTGGCAATCAAGAAGCGTTCAGTTCAGGCACCCTGATTCTTCCCAACGATGAAAGGATTCCACTGAAGGCATTGGGGAAACCCGATGATAGTGTCGAATTGGATCTGGATCTGGATATCGATGATTTCATCGATGAGGGCGATCTCAGCACGGGCGGCGCTGAAGATGACGCCGCTGCTGCCAAGCCTGACGCCGCTGATGCCAACTCAGAGGGCAGTGCGCCTGATGAAGGTGATGAAGCCAAGGAAACTGACGAAGCCAAGGAAACGGCTTCAAAGTAATTTGCTGAGTGTGCTTGTGTCCTGACTACCCGTCTTTGAACTCGATCCCGCAACGGAGAGTCAGATACTGGCGCTCGGCACATGAAGTGCATTCGAGATGAAGTGCATTGGACCAGACGTGCGGTGAACATCGTCTGCTTCGAGCCTCGCGTTGATCGAGTGTCCAGTGCACTACGCTTGCAATTCACCAAACGCTGAATCAATTCAGCATTGAGCCGTTCGTGGCCGTGAACGCAAACCTATTTTTTTACCCTTGAGCTCGCCATCAGCGAGCAAGACACCAACAAGAGATTTGACTACCGATGAAACAGGCTATTTTTGAGACGAGCAAAGGAACTATCCGCCTTGAACTGTTTGAGGAGAAAACTCCAAAGACAGTGGGTAACTTTGAGACACTGTGTGGCAAAGAGTACTACGATGGGCTGACCTTTCACCGAGTCATTCCCGACTTCATGGTCCAAGGTGGATGCCCCGACGGAACCGGATCGGGCGGACCAGGGTACAAGTTTGAGGATGAGTTCGACTCCGAGCTGCGGCACGATGCTCCCGGTATTCTTTCGATGGCGAACGCTGGCCCGAACACGAATGGTTCCCAATTTTTCATCACGCACGTTCCTTGCCCACATCTCGATGATCGTCACAGCGTCTTCGGGAAAGTACTTGAGGGCCAGAATGTTGTTGACTCGATCGAGCAGGGCGACACAATGAGCACGGTTCGAGTGGTCGTCGTCGAAGACTGATCCTGTTTCCAAGCGTCAGCCACAACGGCAAGATGCAGCGAATGACCTGCTGACGCATCAGGTAGTCCAATAGGGAACGGCCAATCACGCTGAGTGGGAATTGCCGAGCAGGAAGTCGCAATGCTGTGAGCGTCTCTGAGGTTGCGATCCAGAGACGCCCAGTAGTCTCTTTTCTTGCTGATTCTATAGGCACGTCTGGTTTCTTCATCGTTTGGAAACGATAAAAACAGGTAGGTTGCCGGTGAGTTAACGTGTTCTTCGATTGCTTGTTGTGTACGCTTGTTTCAAGTGGGTTCCCGTTGGTCAGGAATCTGAGTTTGGAATGTCTGAGCGGCAACGTTGAAATCCAACTGATTGAAAGGTTGGGCTCGCGAAGCCCTGCCCCTGCGGTGGCTGTCATGAAATCTGCTCCGGTAAAGCTGCTGCCTGAATCAGGGTCGTATTCCGTCCGCGCGTTACTGTGGCGTTGGTTGCTTGGTGCCGTGGCTGGCACCGTCTTGATCGCCGTGACTTCGCCTCTGTTTCTGCGCAGCTATCTTCCGCTGAACGCTGACCCGGTGCGGGGCGTCTGGACCCTCCCCCCTAACTCAGAATATCGTTGGCGCAGCGAAGGTTACGCCGATACATCGATCGGCCCTTGGGGGATGCCCGGCAAAACGACAGAACTGGCAAACAGTTCAGAACGCATAGGTGAACTGTCGGGCACGGTGCAGCAGTCTCAAAGGTCACCGTTGCAGATCGCTCTTTGGGGTGACTCGCAGGCAGAGGGTGTTTCTGTGGGTGATGCCGATAAATTGTTTGCGAAAATTGAAGGTGCTTCTGGCGGTGACCTGAATGTTTATCCCTTGGCCCGAAGTGGCGAAGATGCTGCGGATTGGGTCACCCAGATGCCGCGAGTAGAAGAACAGCTTGGTATCGACCAGCATGTGATTCTTGTTGTGGAGCCAACAGACTTGTTGGCTGCGGTCGAAGCACCCGTGGCATCACCATCAGCAAACGATGCCTCGGCAGCCAATGCCGCTCTGGCAGCTAAACTACCCGCCTTTGTAATCCAGGCTGCTCGGAATGTGTTGCGTGAACCAGATGGAGCAACTCCGAGACGCCTCCGCTTTGCTGTTGGGCCAGCGAACCATGCCAGTTCTGCACTTGTCACCAATAGCCAAGCTGAAAACAGTAAGCAGTCGGGCGACCCTTTGAGTCGTGGTGACAGTGTTTTGTGGTTGAACGCTCTGACGGCCATCAGGAACGCAACGGAACTGCCGGTGGTCTTGTTGTATGCTCCGCTATCACCGCAGATTGTCAATGGTGAGATCCGTTGGCAGGATCCGACAGCAGACCAGTTTCTGTTGCTTCAACAGGCTGCTAGCGAAGTGGGGGTGAGTGTTGTGGATGCCCGAGACGAGTTGCGGGATTCCGTTGCATCCGACGGGTGTTGGCCACACGGATTTCACAATGGCCATATAGGTTCAGGTCACTTGAATCAGGTTGGCAATCAGGTTTTGGCTACCCGTCTGGTTGAAGGTTTGTCAAATCTGCGAGGTGAATCAACTCTGCCCTCTCCTGAAAGCAGGGACTGAAGCAGATGCTCTTCACCCAATTCGAGTTCCCGATTTTCTTTTTTTGTGTGTTGATCGCTGCCTGGTTGTGCCGTCAGCGACAAACTCGAAATGCAGTGTTGTTGATCGCCAGCTATTACTTTTATGCTTACTGGGATTATCGATTTTGCAGTCTGCTTGCTCTGTCGACGGTCGTTGATTACTGCATTTCCAGAGGGATGGTTCGCTCGACAGGAACCACGGTGCGCCGAGCTTTGTTGCTGACCAGTCTGGTCGTCAATCTTGGCGTGCTTGGTTTTTTCAAGTACTTCAATTTCTTCATTGACTCAGCAAGTCCAGCTTTGCAGGCGATTGGTTTGAGTGGTGAGACGTTAAACATCATTCTTCCAGTCGGCGTCTCGTTTTATACGTTTCAAACGCTCAGTTATACGATTGATGTTTATCGAGGCGTGTTGAAGCCCGTCAATCGTTTCATTGACTTTGCGTTGTATGTCGCGTTCTTCCCCCAGTTGGTAGCGGGCCCGATTGTTCGTGCCCGCGAATTGCTGCCGCAATTGGCAACGGTGCCAAGATTTTCCAAGCGGCGTTTCTACGCTGGATCGCAGCAGATGTTGCGAGGTCTGGTTAAGAAAGTGTTGCTGGCTGACAGGCTTGGTGAGGCCGTGGATGTCGTCTTTGCAGGACCAGATCTGTACAGTGGGCTGACAATTTGGATTGTGGTGTTTGCTTATGCCGGCCAGATTTACTACGACTTTTCAGGCTACAGCGACATTGCTATTGGCGGAGCAAAGATGCTGGGGTACCGATTTCCCGTCAACTTCAGGCATCCCTATTTGTCCACATCGATGTCCGAGTTCTGGCATCGTTGGCACATGACACTGTCGCGTTGGCTTCGGGACTATGTTTACATTGCAATGGGAGGCAGTCGTGTCAGCCAGTGGGTGACTTACCGTAACCTGATGGTCACGATGACTCTGGGGGGATTGTGGCATGGAGCGGCTTGGACGTTTGTGTTGTGGGGTGTTTGGCATGGCTTTGCCCTTACGTTTGAGCGAGTGTTCAAAAGCTCCATCCGTTACAGGTTTGCTCGTCCCATCAACTGGTTGCTCACCATGTCAGTCATTCTGGCTGGATGGGTTCTGTTTCGCAGTGATAGCTTGGCGACCGCTGCTGGTGTGCTGCAGCGGATGCTGAGTTTCGCTGACGGCGTGAACTGGTATCCACCCTTGGCGATTGCTGCCTTACTTTGCTGTGTCCTGGAACATGCCGCGTGGTGCACTCCTTTGCGGCGTGCGATGCGACTTCCAATCAATGCATGGTATTCACCGGTTCTCACTACGGTGATGATTTGGGCTTTGGTGCTGTACGCGCCCCGAGATTTCCGACCGTTTGTCTACTTTCAGTTTTGACGTGTTAGAAACTTACTAGCCCAGTTCAGTTAATACACAGGCCTGAACGGCATGCACTGAATGTTACGTAGCGAACACGGCAAGGGTAACGATCGAGCGATGAATGGATGTGGTGGTAGGGCGTTGATCTACGGACGTTGGATGCGTTGCCATTCAATTTGGTGCTGGGAATTCGTCACATTACGGTAGCTTAACGAAAGAGAAAGCACGACTCCGATCGCAATCGCTGCTGCGATCACAAACATGATCATGATCTGATACTTGACTGCATCAATGGGTTCGGCACCCGCCAGTAACTGTCCAGTCATCATTCCGGGGATGCTGACGATGCCAGCAACGGACATCGTGTTCAGGATGGGGATCATCGCCGTGCGTGTAGCTTCAATGAAGACACCTCGGCAGCTTTCCCAACGCGTGGCTCCTAAGGCCAGCATTGTCTCAACTTCCCCGCGGCGGTTTTTAAGTTCGCTCAGGAATCGATCGAGTCCCAGCGAAATTCCCGTGAGTGAATTTCCCAGCACCATTCCCAAAAGTGGAATGACTACTTGTGGGCTATACCAGGGTTGTGGGCGGACGATGAGTAAGACTGTGATCGAGGTCACAACCCATGCACTGGTCCACACAGCAAAGATGGAATTGCGGTAGATGGTTGGGTAGCGATGATCAATCCGTTTCACAGCGGAGACCCCCGCGATCACGGTCATCACGGCTGCCAAGCCAAGGACGGGGGTTGGTTGAGCCAGTTCAAAGATCTGTTTCAACACCAATCCAAGAATGGCCAGTTGAATGGTCATTCGGACCGAACTGGTCGCAATCCGTTTTGCAATGCCAAGTCCGAGTTGCAGCGAAATGATCGCGTTGATTAGCAGCAGGGTTGCCGCAACGCTTACTTCAAACCAGGAAAGCGAGATGTCACCTTGTGCACGCGGTTGCAGAAACTGTCCGAGCAGAGTCGCGTGACTGATATTCGGCATTGTTGAAGCGAGTGTCTGTACGTCAATCATCTGATGGCTCCAGTTCCTGTTCGTTCTTGGGGCCGTTAATTTCGCGAGCTTCGTGGGTGACAGAGGCTGTTTCGTTTGTCAGCATCAATTGCCCATGGTTCATGGTGATGGTCTGTTGCGTCATTCGGTCGATCTGCGTTTGATCATGGCTGGTCCATAAGTATGCTTTTTCTTCTTTCTGATTTTTGTTTGTTGTGTTGTTGGACGCGTTATGCCATCGGTGGATTCTGCCTTCGAATTTGTCACGTGAAGCAGGGTCCAAGGCAGCAGTGGGTTCATCCAGTAACAGAACTTCTGGTTCCAACAATAACGCACGAATGAGGGCGATCATTTGCTGTTCCCCGCCACTCAGGGATTCGGACGCACGATTCAAGATTTCTGGGCCTAGCTCAAACGCATCCAGTTCGGCAGTCACAAGGTCTGGCTGATATGAGGGACTTTTCAGGTTGTTCTTTGCCGATTTGAACTGAAATGGAAGTCGAAGATTCTCCTCGATCGTTCCGCCTGTGAAAAAAGGGCGTTGAGATAGATAAACGACTTTGCGTCGGTAGACCGGGATCGCATCATCGGTGATTGGACTTCCGCGGTGTAGCAGTTCTCCAGAGAACGGGTCGAGCATCGCTATGGATCGCATCAACGTCGATTTTCCGCTGCCACTGGCGCCCACGAGGCCAACCTTGTCGCCCGCACAGACCGTCAGCGAGAGGGAATTCAGCAGTTGCCTGCCACTATTGCTGTCGATGCGTGATACATCACGTAATTGAATGAGTGTTGTTTCTGCCATGCCGTTGACTGGTTGCATTTTATGTTCACGACGTTGTTTCTGATTCCCTTTGTTCAGATCAATGTCATGCTTTGGAACTGATGGTTATCAGTTTTTTGGTTTCAGACCGTTGCGGGTGGGAGTAGCGTTCAGTGGATCTTCGGGCCAATGGTGTTTCGGGTATCGTCGGCGGAGTTCTTTGCGGACATGAAGGTAGGTTTCTGACCAGAAATTGGCTAGGTCATTGGTGATTTGTTGTGGACGGTGGTTGGGGCCAAGCAGATGCAATTGAATAGGAACTCGAGTTGCAACTCGCGGCGTTTGTTGCCAGCCAAACAATTCCTGAATGCGAACTTCCATTCGTGGTGGTTTGCCCTGTTCGTAACTGATGGTGTGTTCATTCCCACTGGGGACTTTCATCGCCACGGGGGCATGCAAGTCGATCAAACGCATTTGATCGTACTGATAGCGACAGCGAAGGTGATCCAACCATGGAGCTTTTGTAAGTTCCGCGAACGAGGTTCGGGTTTTGCAAAGTTCAACCAGTGCCTCGTCGATGGATTGGGAATCCAAATCAGGAATTTCCAATTCCGGCATGTTTTGAGAAAGGAATCTTACACGCTGAATGAACTGGTTGGTTGTTTTATTTTGGGGGAAGCAGAGTTCCAGGTTCTGGCGGGCATGCTTAACCAGAATTGCAGCGGCTTCCTCGTTGGATTGACATCCAATGGGAGTTTCGGAAAGCAGTAAATCCTGGAAATAGGTTCGCCGGCGAGCGACCACAGCAGACAGATCTGTATTGAAAAACGGTTCATCGTTTTCCCGTAACAGATTTGGGTCAAGCCAATCTCTTTGCAGGCTTGATGCAAGGTGAACACTGGCTTCCTTGCCCTGTGAATCGATCTCCAAACAGAGGAATAATTCTCCTTGAATCGCTGCAGAGCGTTTGCTTTGCCGGACACCACGACCGCCTACCATGACTCCCTTTCTGGGGTCGTCATCGCGGCGTCTTGCAACTCGATCAGGGAACGCAGACAGCAACGCCCGCTGCAGTGGATGTTCAATGACGGGCGGAGATTTTTTCATTGAAGGGGTATCTGCATGCTGTCTGGTTGCCTTTTGAATTTGTTCGGCGATGCGTTTGGTGTTCTTGATCGATGGCAAGTGGCGGTGCGGTGAACGCTGATCCTTGAATATCGTTTTGATGCGTTCCACTTTGTCCGATAAATCACAGTCATGGATCATCGTAGACTGGCTTGGGATTCCTCTCAGCGGATCTCGCTCTGTCAGCAAGGCGACTGCAATGGCGGCCTCCTCGACAATCTCAAACTTCTCTGCTTCCAGCATGAAACGGGCAAGTCGGGGGTGAATTGGCAGCGATGCCATGTGGCGTCCCTGTTCGGTGATTCTGCCTTCCGAGTCGATCGCGGAAAGTTGTTTGAGCAGATTTTGAGCATTACTGACTGATGAAGTTGTGGGCGGTGTCAGCCAGGGGAAATCGAATACCTCCCGTTCACCCCAGACGGACAGCATCAGTAAGGCGTTGGCGAAGTCACAGCGGGTGATTTCCGGCGCGTCTTTGCTGGGTCGTGAACGATGAACTGCGAGTGGCCAAAGACGGTAGCACAAGCCGGGCGAGGTCCGCCCTGCCCTTCCTGCGCGTTGTTCGGCTGAGGCTTGAGAAATGGATTCCAGCTGTAGCTTGGGGAGCCCAATCTGACTATCCACTTGCATCGTGCGGACCAGTCCCGAATCAATCACGCCGGTCACACCGGGGATCGTCAATGAAGTTTCGGCAACGTTGGTAGAGAGAATGACTCGACGTTTTTTCGAGGTGCGCAGGATGTCGTCTTGATCTTTGGCAGGCAGATCTCCATACAGTCGATGGATTTGGAAATCTTCGGACCACGAACACGAACTGATCGCTCTTTGTGTTCGGTTGATCTCTCCAATCCCTGGTAAAAACACGAGTACATGACCGGTGGTCTGCTCAAGAACTTTGGGCAACGTGTGAACTATTTTTTGTTCAACAGGTTCTTGCGAAATCTGTTTGCTGTAGCGGATATCTACCGGAAATGATCGACCCTTGCTGATCATGGTGTGGGCGTCACCAAGGAATTGAGCAATAGGCTCAGGCGATAATGTGGCTGACATCACCAGTAATCGCAGTTCGGGACGCAGGGAGGTTCGGATTCGTTGCAGCATGCCCAACGCTAAATCGATTTCCAGGCTGCGTTCATGGAACTCATCAAGCACGACACAGGAAACGTCTTCCAAGAATGGATCGGACTGCATTCGCCGCAGCAGCATGCCGGTTGTCATGCTGATCAATCGCGTATCTTTTCCGTATCGTTTGTCAAAACGTACGTGGTAACCCACTGTGTCACCCACGCGACTGTCCATAGCTGCTGCGAGCCGGTGTGCTGCGGCGCGGGCGGCAATGCGACGGGGTTGAATCAATAAGGTTTTGCCATCTCCTGTAGCATTTGAATTAAGGAGAGCCGGTGGAATACCCGTCGTCTTGCCAGCACCAGGCGGGGCTTGCAGGACGACCGGCTGTGCTTGAGCAAGCACAGATATCAATTCTTCGAGGCACTCAGAGATGGGCAAAGTGTCGATCGACCAAGCATCAGCAGGCAAAGCATTGGTCACTGATGAGTCAGGGGGGATGGCATCTGGCATCACGCGTTGTGTCCCGAATCAGGGCGGGTATTACAGTTCGGGTGTGTTTTCTGCGTGTTCATTGAGTCTGTGAATCAAGCAGGCGTTCGTTCAAGCCGGAAAGCTGTTGGTCATGCGTCAGTAGGTAATCCTGCTGGGCTCGCCATGCCGCTGCTCGTTTCTTGATGCACTCGCGGAACTCGGGATTGTTCTTCAGGCTTTCCCGACTTGCGTTTCGGGATTGCTTGATGTCCTCATCGGAGACAAAAAGTTGGGGATAAGCAGTTTCCAGTTGACGCTGGGTGGCCAGTTTGATTTCTATGAGGTCATAGTATTCTTTTGCTTTTTCTCGTGGCATTTCACGCATCGCTGTGTTCCACTTCTCGAGTCTTTCCTTCTGCTGGTTAGCAGGCAATGAAGCGTACTCAGGGTGCTGTGCGATGACGTATTGATCGATCTGCCTTGACGCACGGTAAGTTGCAAAAAGCAGTTCCTTGTACCGGGGGTCTTCGGAATGAAGTTTCTTTCTCATTTCTGAGATTGGTTTTTTAATCTGTTTTTGTGATAGGAAAACTTCCGGAAAACGTTCGGATTTTTGCCGATCCAAGCGAGCGACTTCGTTGAACAGACGACGGTATTCGGGATCGTTTTGGAAGAGCCGCTCGTGAGCATTCACTTTCTCAAGGGTGAACTGTTCTTGCAGTGTTTTGAGAACGGGGTGGCGATTTGCCCGGGCCAAGATGGTTGGCCGATTTGATTCAGTGTTGGAACGTTTGCTGCCGGTGAAAATCTGAACATTGTCAAATTGGGCAGCACCTCGATCTGATTGGAATGCAAAGTATTGACGCTGTTTGTCAATGATTGGATGTTTGGCGTGCACGATGTGGGTTGAGTCGATGTGCGCAACCAATTCGTCTGCAAGGAACTCAATCGTCATGGAGTACCACTGTTCCGGGTTGAATTGAAAAGCACATTCACCGTGGCGGTAGGAGAAGTGCGGGCCATCGGGATCTTTAGCGGTCTGTGCAAAAAAATGATCGGGGCGAATGTGAATGACTGAGTTGTAGTGCCCGCCAGTGCCAGTGACCAAACGGATATCCTTCGCATCCCCGAGTCGGAAATCAAATCTGATCAAGGCATCGGTAAATTTTGTGTCCTTGAGGAAAATTCTCGTTGAATCGGTTCCCGCTCTACTTCTCGTCAGTGTCTCGTTTTCAACCGACCAGTCTTTGTTGAAGAACCAACGCGGACTGATTTGACCGTCCGAGAAATGGTCGGCAAACACAAGTTGCCGAGGTTGTAGCAAGAGGGGTGGTGATGGAATTCGAGCGCCCACCTGTTTCTGCCAGATGGCAAGTTCCTGTCTCAATTCTTTGGTGAGTTCAGGATGCTCGGCAGCTCTGTTGGTTGTTTCAGAAACATCGGTATCTAACGCATACAATTCTGCATCGCCAGTATCGAAAAAATCAATCAACTTCCAGTTGCCACGGCGAATTGCTCCGGCAGATCGGCCACCCAAAAAATGGGGCTGATCCAGGGGGTAGTGCCAGTGCAGTGTTCGATCAGGATGGCTGGCAGTGGGTTGCCGCCATGCGGGTAAGGTTGATTGACCATCAAGTATTTGGGTCGCAGGTGGGGCTAATCCGACAGCTTCCATAATCGTCGGGTAAAAGTCAGTGTTGGTGGTGCAGATGGAACTGACCCTCTGCTTGGGTACTTGTTTTGGCCAACTGACAAGCAGGGGAACGCGAACACCACCTTCGTACAATTCGCTTTTCCCGCCACGCAGTGGATGGTTACTCGTGACATTGGTTTCGCCACCGTTGTCACTCGAGAAGATGAAGATGGTGTTTTCTTCAATTCCCAGATTTTTTAGTTCTTGCCTCAGCATGCCGACACCATCATCGATGCTCTCGAGCATGGCTGCCAAATGAGGGTTGTGATCAGATGCCCAGTGATTCAGAGAGTCACCTTTGTGTCCATTGTCCTGACACAGGTAGCACTTTTCTCTCGAGCTTTTTCCGGGTGGATGTTTGTCTCGGTACTTTTGAACCAGGGCCGGTTTGCCATTCAGGATCGAGTGGACAGCATAATGGCTCAGGTAAAGAAAGAAGGGTTGGTTCTTGTTCTGCCGCACAAACTGTACTGCTTCTTCGTTCATGCGGTCGATGAGGAACTCATTTGCTCCCATCTTGTTGTCTGGAATATCCAGCCAACGAATGGGTTGTTGTCTGAAGACGTAAGGCCAGAAGTTGGCTCCATTACCGACTCCTTTTATCTCACGAGCAAAGTCCCATTGAAAACCATGATCCTCAGGTTTTATCTCATGGGCAGCCGAATGGTATTCGTATCCTGTGAGGTGCCATTTCCCGATCATGCCCGTTGCGTATCCATTTTTGGACAAAACCTCGGGAAGACTCGTGTGAGATGTGGAAAGAGCATTGGCAGAATTGGGACGCAGATAGTCCATGATGCCAATGCGAGCAGGGTGCTGACCTGTCAACAATGCTGCGCGGTAAGGCGAACAAACGGGTGCAGCAGCATAAGCTTGCGTGAATCGAACTCCGTCATTGGCGAGTTGATCGAGGTTGGGCGTTTCGTTGAATCCATTGCCGTAGCATCCAAGTTCAGACCAACCAAGGTCGTCGGCTAGTACAAAGATGATGTTCGGATTTTCTGCATGGCAGATCGACAGAGTATCTGCCAGCGTGAACGCGATCAGCAACACGGTCAGGTAGGGGGGGCGGATTCTGGCCCACAAAGAAAGCATGTTGATGTCTGACACTCCTGTTCAGATTTTTTGTCACACCTGTGACATGTTGATGCCAGAGGACATTGATCTGGCGTTGTCTTGTCAGTTTTATCGCGAAGCACGATGTTTGGATTTCACCAGCAATTTATTCTGTTGCAGCATAAGATCTGCTGGCTGAAGGTTCAGCGTTACTTGACGTGCCGATCGGCAAAGTCCAAGTACTGCGCCCAATCATAGTCTGTTACATCATGTTTTCCCGTCCGTAGATGATAGCCCACCTGTCCAGAATTGATGGGAGATTCGGCGTTTGGGAATTCCGCAGGCGGCGTGCTGCCTCCCATTCCGGAAGTTCCCAGCAGTCGAAAAATCGGATCAGCATGCACACATGACAGAAATTCACCACGTGGATCAGCCCAGCGGTCACCGGTAGCACTGGCGACGTACACCGCGCGGGGAGCAATCAGACCCAGCAGCATGTGTTGATCTACCGGGCAGGCGTTCTCATTCTTGTTGTATTTAAGATGGTTGTCACAGAACCAGTGAGGGAAAGATGTGTTGATGCGTTCAACCGTTTCACCTATCGCTCGACGACTCAGTGCCGCACCACCGCAACCTGAGTTATTACTGATTACGAGCTTGAAACGAGGATCGGTAGCTCCCGCCCATAGTGAGGTTTTTCCAAGCCGAGAGTGTCCGATGACTGCAACGCGTGTTGCGTCAATGGCATCATCTTGCTCAAGGTAATCCACCGCCCGAGACAAGCCATAAGCCCATGCTGCGATGCTTCCCCAGCGTTCACCCTTGGGTATCGATGTCATTTGCTGTTCGAATTGTGGATGAATGCCATTTTGGAATTCATCTGCAAAGTCAGGGTCGATGTCACCATAGTAAATGGTGACCAAACCATAGCCGCGATCGATGATCGTCTCGATTGGCCATCGTCCCCCCGCAGCAGTACCACGAGTCAATTCAGTTGCTTGATTGTTTTTGACCTCTCCGCGATTTCGAACCCAGTTTTTTGTAATGCTGATGTCCTTCGCGGTATCGATCGTATGATTCCCTTGGAAGTTAAGTCCGATAAATACCGGCACGTTGGATGATGACTTGGGGGTGTAGATCAGCAGTCGCATTGTCGTGCCTTCTGAGCCCGTCAACATGGTTACATCAACCTCGCGTCGGATGGCTTTTCCGTTGATTGCATCAGTTTTTTTGCTGACGACCTTGTGTTGGATTTTACATGCGGCAGGACTGCGACCGTACACCTCTGCTTCAAAAAATTCCAACACCTCTGGGCGACGTGACTCTTCCCACATCGTACGACTGGAGACGGTCGAGCCTTCGTTGGTCATCAAAGCTGATGGAAGTTCATATGCTGGAATCGCCGATTCATCGTAGTTGGGGACGAAGCGGTTTTGGGCGGTCGCGTTCGTGTGAATGAGCAGCGCGATCAGGAAGCCAATCGGGTAGGTCAAGGACTTCACGGCATGATCCTGTTGTGAGGTTGAACAAGTGAAAGTGGCTGTTCGAAATTAGTGATACAGCAGTAATGTTGAAGTGTCGTGGTTACACTGAGTTTACTCAATTCGATTGCCACCAGTGACCTAAGTACCAGTGACCCATGTATTTGTGAACGTTATTGGATTGCTTTGGCCCGTTTGCCGCTCTGGCCGCACGAATTGAAGCAGGGGCATTTTTAAAATGCCTGTATTTTGCAGCTTGTCTCATCCAGTCACGGCAACATTTTATGTTTGATAATCAGAGGACTTCACCCTGCGAATGGGGGCTTCACAGAATTCACGTTCCGGAATTTCGCGGTGGTTACAGAAGGCTGCCCCCGGGGCGAGTGAAGTTGCACCGAGTCACTCGACGAGTGTTTGATCTGATGTTCCTGGTCTGCTGTTCATTGCTTCCGTTGGATGTTTTGGTCGCACAGGAAAATGGCACGCCGAATGGTGGCACAGGGCAGTCAGGGAAAAACGCTGCGAATCATAGTGAGTTTTCATGGCCGCGGAAAACGGAGCAGCGTGCGATGGTCGTCTTTCTCGGCGATTCAATCACACATCAGGGTTTGTACACGCAGTATCTGGAGAATTTTTTCTACACGCGTTACCCAGACTTGGGAATCCGTTTTCGAAACGCAGGTGTCGCGGGAGATTCTGTTTCAGATGCTCTCGCACGCTTCGATGAAGATGTTGCGGCTCATCATCCAGATTATGTGACGGTGTTGTTTGGGATGAATGATGGTCGGTACGAGGATTTTGACGCATCAATCTTTGCCGAGTATCAGGCCAATATGAAGCGGTTGCTTGATCGCATTGAATCTGTCGGGGCCAAACCGATTGTCCTGTCACCCACCATGTTTGATCACGAAGTGACAAGATTGCGTCAAGACGATCAGACATGGCGTTTCCGCGAAAAGAGCTTTTCAAACAGCTACAACGCTCTCATGTCGATGTTTGGTGCCTGGTCTTGGGATGAGTCTCGCCGCCGTGGAAATGAATTTGTAAATTTGTGGGCCCCGCTCAATTCGTATACCGACGTGGGGCGTCGTCACGATCCGCATTTCACACTCATTGGTGATGCAATTCATCCGCAAGCATCAGGACAGGTCGTGATGGCTTACGAAATTCTGATGCAGCTGGGGGTTGAACGCAGGTTCTGTGCGTCCCGGGTGGTGAGTAATGAGGGCACTGCTGAGCGCGGCACAAAATGGACTGCTGGTAAAGGGATTCGGGATTTGGTGGTCACGGATCAGGGGCAACGCATCAAGTTCAAGCATGACGAAGTTGCCTTACCGTGGGTAATCCCTGCCCAGCACAGTACTATTCAACTTCGTTGGAATCTTCCCTCGGATGGGCTTAAGGGATTTGCAATGACGCATGCAGGTCATCGTCTCAGCGCGGATCGAATCAAGATTGCCGGCTTACCAGCAGGGCAGTATGAGGTTCTTGTTGATGGAAAATTGATCGGCAGCTGGAGCCACGTGAGGCTGGGTACAAAAGTTGAACTGCAGGAACTCCAGCAGACTCCGCAGTATCAGCAATCGCTTGCAGTCGCTGAGTTGAATCGCCGTCGGTATGATGAGTTCGTGCGACCTTTGCGTGATCGCATGGCGTCGCTCAAAGGTATCAAGCGACGCTTTGCCACCGATAACGACGAGTACAAACGTCGCTCTTTACCAATCCTTGAAACGATTCAGGAATTGCAGGCTGGGGCTGATCAAATGGATCGAGAAATCCGAGAGTTTGCTCGGCCACAATGTCGGCAGTGGGATATCCGCCGAGTTGATTCAAAAACGAAATGAACGCCTTTGGCCAAGCTTGGGTGATCAATTGCTTTGTGTGTCGATTGAGTCGTGAA